>NZ_JABXEP010000036.1:0-56514 GCF_013372605.1 Myxococcus sp. AM009 | reverse complement strand
ACCTCCGCCCAAGCCGAAGCTGGCGCCCAAGCCCGCGCCGCCCGCCGCCGCGAAGGCGCCGCCGCCGGCCGCGCCCACCGTGGCACCCGCGCCCATCGTCGTTCCCAAGGAAGTGCCGCTGGAGAAGCCGCCCGAGTCCGCGACGGAGACGGTGGCCGCCGCGCCCATCGCCGTGGGTGGCACCGGCGCGCTCGTTCCTGGCGGCGTGGTGGGCGGCGTCCCCGGCGGTGACACGCTCGCCGGCGGTGGCGGCCGTGTCGCGCCCATCAATCTTCCCGAGTCCGGCACGCCGCCGGAGCCCCTGTCCTCCAACCTCACGCCGGAATACCCCTCCGCGGCCCGCTCCAAGGGCCTGGAGGGCCTGGTCATCCTCAAGGGCGTGGTGGGCGTGGATGGCCGCGTCACCCAGCTGAGGGTGATGCGCGGCGACGAGCCCTTCGCCAGCGCGGCCATGGCCGCGGCGAAGACGTGGCGCTTCAAGCCCGCCATCGTCGGCGGTCAGCCCACGGCGGTGTTCCGCATCTTCAAGGTTCCGTTCCGTCTCAAGTCGTAAGCCGAAAAGGCCTCACCCGCACCTGCCCCCCAGGAGCAACCCGTCATGAACTTCAATCTCAGGGACATCTACAACCACATGGGTGTGTTCGCGCTGGGCATCGCGTGGACCCTCATCCTCTTCGCCGTCGCGTCCCTCGCGGTGTTCTTCGAACGCCTCTTCGTCTTCTTCCGCTCGCGCTCCATCTCCAAGCGCTTCGCGTCCCGCGCCGGTCCGCTCCTCACCCAGCACCAGCATGAGGCGCTGGTGCAGGAGGCGGAGGCCACCAAGGGCAGCCACCTGGCCATGCTGCTGGGCGGCGGCATGAAGCACTTCCTCGCGAAGTCTCGCGCGCCGGCCGGCAAGCTGGGCCCGGTGGAGCTCACGCGCCGTGAGCTGGTGCGCATCAACGAGCGCGTCAGCGCGGACGTGCGCCGCGGCATGTCCGTGCTCGCCACCGTCGGCTCGGTGGCGCCCTTCGTCGGTCTGCTCGGCACGGTGGTGGGCATCATCGAGGCCTTCTCCGGCATCGCCAAGGAAGGCTCCGGCGGCCTGGGCGCGGTGTCCGCCGGTATCGCCGAGGCGCTCGTCGTCACGGCGCTGGGCCTGCTCGTCGCCATCCCCGCGGTGCTGATGTTCAACTTCCTCTCCACCCGCGCCGACTCGCTCCAGCTCTCCCTGGACGCCGCGCGGAGCGAGTTCATGGACTACCTGGAGGACCTGGGGCCGCAGAAGCCCGCCGCCACCAACGGCGCCGCGGTGGCCACGGGCCCGGAGCTGGCTGCTCGCAAGGAGTCCCGCGATGTCCACCCCGCGTAGGAGCCTGACGCCGGAGATGAACGTGACGCCCCTGGTGGACGTCGTGCTCGTCCTCCTCATCATCTTCATGGTCGTCACGCCCCAGATTGAGTCCGGCGCCGCGGTGGAGCTGCCCACCGCGACGAACCCGGACAAGGAGAACAAGGAGCTGACGCCCACCACGGTGAGCCTGTCCGCCACCGGGGCCTTCTACCTGGACCGCAAGGAGCTCAAGCGCGACGCGCTCATGGCCGAGCTGAAGGCCGTGCGCGCGAAGGACCCGGACTCGCCCGTGGTGCTCAAGGCCGACCGGGGCGTGCGCTACTCCGAGGTGCGCGGCCTCTTCAAGGCGATGCAGGAGCTGGGCTTCCCCGGCATCAACCTGCAGGTCGTCGACAAGCAGAAGAACTAGGAGCGCACGCCATGGCATTCGACCTCGGAGGCGGGAAGGGCGGCATCCGCCCGGCGATGAACGTGACGCCCCTGGTGGACGTGGTGCTCGTCCTCCTCATCATCTTCATGGTCGTCACCCCGCTGATGACGAAGCAGATGTGGATGACGGTGCCCGCCAAGGGTGATGACCCGGAGGCTGCGGCCCCTCCTCCCGACGCAAAGCCACCCGTGGTGCTCACGGTGGACAAGTCCGGCGTGCTGCGCATCAACCGGGAAGAAGTGCCCCGCGACCAGGTCGTGGCCCGGCTCCAGCGCATGCTCAACGCGCGCCCGGACAAGATTGTGTTCTTCGACGCCAGCGATGATGTGCCGTACGGCGCCGCCATGGACGTGCTGGACCTCGCGCGAGGCGGGGACATCACTGTCGGCGTGCTGCCGGACAAGCTCGCGGATTGATGCAGCGCCGCGGCGGACCGTGACACCGAGTTTGCGGTCCGCCGCCTGAATCGTCACAGCCCCTTCATCCAGATGCCATGCGTGTCGCGTTCTCTACGCGCACCTCGGCAAGGAGTGTCGTGTTGTCTCGCACTGCCCCCCTGCGCGCCTTCTTGGCCGCGCTTGTCATGACAGCTACGCCCGTGTTCGCACAGGCGCCCGGCGTTCCGGGCTCGGCTCCCGCGGTCGACCCCGTCACGCAACCGCTCCCCCAACCCGAGGAATCCCAACCGTCGCAGCCGAAGGACACCGCGACGCAGCCGTCTGGGATTGCCGCTCCGCCCACCGCGGCTGACCCTTCCGCGCAGCAGCCCGCAGATGAGGCCATGGAGGGAATGAGCGACGAGGCGATGCTGGCCGAGTCCGCCGTCCCGCCCCCGGGCTTCACCGGCATCCACGGCCGCGTGACGGACGAAGCCAACGGTGAGGGCCTCATCGAGGCCACCGTGAAGGTCGTGACGGGCGCCCAGAAGCAGGTGCTCACCGACCTGGACGGCTTCTACCGGGTCGCGCTGCCGCCCGGAAAGTACGACCTGCGCGTCTTCTATGACGTGTACCAGGGCCGCCGCGTCACCGGCGTCGTGGTGTCGAAGGGCAAGGCGACGAAGCTGGACATCGCGCTCGGCGCGGACGAAGGCGCGGTGCAGGAGGTCGTCGTCGAGGCCCGCGCGGACCGCCGGGCCGAGGGCGCGCTGCTCCAGGAGCGCAAGAAGGCCGCCGCCGTTTCGGACGCCATCAGCGCGCAGGAAATCGCGCGCACGCCGGACTCCAGCGCCTCCGACGCGGTGAAGCGCGTGGTGAGCGCCACCGTGGTGGACGGCCGCTACGTGCTGCTGCGCGGCCTGGGTGGCCGCTACAGCACCACGCTGCTCAACGGCGCGCTGCTGCCCAGCACCGAGCCGGATGAGCCCAGCGTCCCGCTGGACATCTTCCCCACCAGCCTGCTCGCCAACCTCAACGTGGTGAAGAGCTACACGCCGGACCTCCCCGGCACCTTCGGCGGCGGCACGCTGCTCATCGAGACGCACTCCTACCCGAGCGAGTTCGAGCTCAAGCCGCGCATCAGCCTGGCCGGCGACTCCGTGACGACGTTCCGCGAGCGCAACGCCCAGGCCCAGGGCGGCTTCTTCGAGGACCTGGGCTTCCCCAGCGGCAGCCGCCAGCTCCCCAACGCCATTCCGCGCGACAGCGGCCTGGGCATGTCAGGTGAGTCCAGCGACGTGCTGGAGCAGCAGTACCGCAGCTTCCCCAACATCTGGCAGGCGCGCCGCACCACCGCGCTGCCCAACATGGGCCTGGGCGTGTCCATGGGCGACACCCTGCGCTTCGGCAACAGCCGGCTGGGCTACCTGGCCAGCGCCAACTACGGACACCGCGACGGCGTTCAGGAGGGCACCTTCGCCCGCGTCGACCGCGACGAGACAGGCACGCTCAACGCGCGCGACGCGGCCCGCAGCACGCAGGGCTTCGAGACGGCCAGCCTCAGCGGCCTGGGAAGCGTCGGCTTCCAACTGGACCGCGACAACGAGCTCACCTGGTTCGGCCTCTACACCCGCGGCACCGACACCCGCACGTTCACCGCGCGCGGCAGCAACATCGTCCGCGGGGAGAGCTACGAGAGCACGCGCCTGCAGTTCGTCAGCCGGCAGCTCTTCTTCAACCAGCTCCGGGGCTTCCACCGCCTGGGGCTGCTGGGGGACGCGGAGCTGGATTGGCAGGCCAACCTGTCCCGCGTGGACCGCGACGAGCCCGATACCCGCGACACCCTCTACAGCGACAACCTCTCCGCGCCGTCGGGCACGCCCACCTTCCCCAACCAGCCCAACAGCGGAGAGCGCTTCTTCGCCGAGCTGGGCGAGACGTCCACGGGCGGCAGCCTCAACGTCACCGTCCCCCTCTCCGCCGTCCGGCTGAAGGTGGGCGGGCTCACCCAGGTGTCCTTCCGTGACTTCGGCGCGCGCCGCTTCCGCTACCTGCTGGGCAACACCCCGGTGGACCGCACGCTCCCCCCCGAGCAGCTCTTCGCCCCGGAGAACCTGGGCACCGGCATCCGCGTGCGTGAGAACACCCGGCCGGACGATGCCTATGACGCGTACCTGGGCATCTTCGCCGGCTATGCGTCCGCGGACGTCCAGCCGACGGACGCCCTCCGCCTGGTGGGCGGCCTGCGCGTGGAGTCCTCCATCCAGCAGCTCACGCTGAAGGACCCGTTCACCGGCGCCTCCGGCACGGAGAACCGCGCCGAGTACCTGAACCTGCTGCCGGCCTTCAACGCCATCTACGCGCTGACGCCCACCGTGAATGTGCGCGCCGGCTACAGCTACACGCTGGCGCGGCCCACCTTCCGCGAGCTGGCGCCGTTCATCTACTTCGACTTCGTGCGCCGCCGGAACGTGTCCGGCAACCCGGACCTGCTCCAGACGCGCATCCACAACATCGACGCGCGCGTCGAGTGGTTCGCGGGTGAGAACGAGGTCCTGGCCGCCAGCGCCTACTACAAGCGCTTCCAGGACCCCATCGAGCGCGTCATCCGCAACCCCGAGTCGGGGGACCTCAGCTTCGAGAACGCCGCGGGCGCCAACACCTACGGCGTGGAGCTGGAGGCGCGCGCGTCGCTGGCCCGCCTCACCCAGACGCTGAAGGCCGTGCGCGTGGGCGCCAACCTCACGCTCATCCAGTCCGACGTGGACCTGGGTGACCCCAACGTGGTGGGCGCGCAGACGAACCGCAACCGCCCCCTCCAGGGCCAGTCCCCGTACGTCATCAACCTCAACGTCGGCTACTCGCGCCCCGAGAGCGGCACCGAGCTGACCGTCCTCTACAACGTGTCCGGCCGCCGCATCAGCGAAGTGGGCGTCCAGGGCCTGCCGGACATCTACGAGGTGCCCTTCCACCGCGTGGACATCTCGCTGACGCAGCAGCTCGGCGCGGCGCAGCTCAAGCTCACCGCGGCCAACCTCCTCGACTCGAGCGTCACCCTCCGCCAGGAGTCGGTGGACGTGCAGACGTACAAACCCGGCGTCGCCTTCAGCGCGTCCCTGGGCTGGTCCCTCTAACCACAGAAGGAAGCACACCCATGAAGCGCCTCTTTGCCTCCCTCCTGACGCTCTCCGCCCTCTCCCTGACGCCTGCCTGCGGCGACGACAACGACAACACGCCCGACCCCAACCCGCCGCCGACGGACACCACCGAGGACGTGTCCGCCAACATCACCCAGGACACCACCTGGAAGGCGGGCGTCACGTACACGCTGAAGAACTACGTCTTCGTGGAGAGCGGCACGCTCACCATCGAGCCGGGCGCCCGCATCCTGGGCGACCAAGGCAGCGCGCTCATCGTCACCCGCAACGCGAAAATTCACGCGGTGGGCACGGCGCAGGCCCCCATCGTCTTCACCAGCTCGCGGCCCGAGGGCAGCCGCGAGCCCGGTAACTGGGGCGGCGTGGTGCTGCTCGGCAAGGGCCGCCTCAACGTGGCGGGCGGCGAGAACACGGTGGAGGGCTTCTTCGCCTCCGGCAACAACCCGCTGACCCGGTACGGCGGCGGCGCCACCCCGGACGACGCGCACGACTGCGGCACGCTGAACTACGCGCGCATCGAGTTCGCCGGCTTCGAGCTGTCCGAGGACAACGAGCTCAACGGCCTCACCGTGGCCGGCTGCGGCTCGGACACCAACCTGGACTACATCCAGGTCCACATGGGCGCGGATGACGGCGTGGAGTTCTTCGGTGGCTCGGCCAACCTGTCGCACGCCGTCGTCACCCAGGCGGATGACGACTCGCTGGACTACGACCTGGGCTACAGCGGGAAGATTCAGTTCTTCATCGCGCAGCAGAACGCGGTGGTGGGCAACTTCGGCATCGAGGCCTCCGGCAACAAGAACGACAACGCGGCCACGCCGCGGTCCGCGCCGGAAATCTGGAACGCGACCTTCATCGGCTCGGGCCGTCCGGCGGGCACCACCCCCGCGCAGGCAGGCATGGTGTTCAACACCGGCGCGGGCGGGAAGCTGAACAACGTCATCATCGCGAACTTCGCCGACCTGGCGGTGGACGTGAGCGGCACGGCCTCCGCGGCGCTGTGGAACGCGGCCACGCCGGAGCTGTACCTGCGCAACACCCTCTTCTGGAACAACCGCGGCGACAACGCCTCCATCCCCGCGGCGCCGAACCCGACGGTGGACGCTGGCGGCAACGTCACCAACCCGGACTCGTCCAACTTCAACGAGCCGGAGAAGGTGCTGGCCTCCGGCCTGAACAACCGCGTGCAGGATCCGCAGCTCACCGACGCGCTCAACCTGACGGCGCCGAACTTCATGCCGGCGGCCGGCTCGCCCGCGCTCAACCCGGACTCCGCCGCCACGCCGCCGGAGGGCTTCGACACCTCCGCCCGCTTCGTGGGCGCGGTGGGCACCACCAACTGGCTGGCCGGCTGGACGGCCTTCCCGCAGGACTGACGTCCCCACGCTGAGCTGAGCCGGGCCCCTCCACGCGAGCGCAGGTGAGGGGCCCGGTCCCATGGCCCGGTCGAGTGCGGCGCGCGGAGGGGGGCTCCGGCGACGGCACCCGGCCGGGCCGTGGCCTTTGCAGCGCCCGGAGCCTCCTGGCGTCCCTGGGCCCACCGCCCCGCGCGGCCCGTCCTCGCGGGGTTGTCATCCCCGGCGGCTCCCCCAACGTTTCTCCGGTGGCGGGCCCGACTCCTGCCTGCCCAGGAGGAGCCGCCGCCATGCGTGACACGATTCAGCAGCCAGGAGCCCGCTCTCCCGCTGTGCCTCCACGCGGCGGAAGCCAGCGGCGGAGCCCATTTGGCCGCGACGGCCAGCGCACCTCGGAGGAGCGCCTCCCGCAGCTCGTCTCCGCGCTCGCGGGCGGCGCCCTGCTCACCCTGGGCCTCCGGCGCGGAAGGCTGGGCGGCGTGGCACTGGCACTGGCCGGTGGCGGCCTGCTCTTCCGCGGCACCCGGACCGAGCAGGAGCCCTACGTCCGCAGGCACGGCGTCGTCGTCCGGAAGCTCCGCCGACAACGCGGCCGGGACGCCACCGTCGAGCTGACGGTGCTCCAGCGCTCCATCACCATTCAAGGCACGCCGGAGGCGCTGCATCGCCGCTGGCTCGACGCGGAGACGCTCAGCCAGGTGATGGGACACTTCGCCGACGTCACGTCCTCCGGCGAGGGCCTGCAACACTGGAAGGTGCCGGGCGTGCTCGGCAGGGAGTTCGAATGGGACGCCCAGGTGGTGGAGGAGCGCCCCGGTGAGCTGCTGCGCTGGCAGGCCGTGGGGGACACGGCCCTGCCCAACGAAGGCTGGGTGCGCTTCCGCCCCGCGCCGCGGGACTGGGGCACGGAGGTGACGCTCCGCTTCGTCTTCGACCCGCCGGGCGGCGTCTTGGGCGAAAAGGCCGTGCAACTGTTCGGCGCCGTGCCCGCCGCGCTCGCGCTCAAGGCCCTCAAGCGCTTCAAGAGCCTCGTCGAGTCAGGCGAGATTCCCACCACCCGACCCAACCCCGCCGCTCGCGAGGGCGGCTACGCCTCCTGAGGAACCTGCCCATGCGCGCACTCTGCTGGAACGGCATCAACGACCTGGGCGTGGAGACGGTGGGGGACCCTCGCATCGTCAACCCGCACGACGTCATCCTCCAGGTGAGGATGTCCACCACCTGCGGCTCCGACCTCCACTTCATCGACGGCGACATCCCGACGATGCGCAAGGGAGACGTCATCGGCCACGAGTTCATGGGCACCGTCGTGGAGAAGGGCCCCGCGGTGAAGAAGGTCCAGGTGGGAGACCGCGTCGTCGTCCCGTCCTTCATCTGCTGCGGCGGCTGCTGGTACTGCCAGCACGACCTCTGGTCCCTCTGCGACAACACCAACCCCAAGGGCGAATTGCAGGAGCCCCTGTTCGGCTACCAGACGGCCGGCATCTATGGATACACCCACGCCTTCGGCGGCTACGCGGGCGCGCATGCGCAGTTCGTCCGCGTCCCTCACGCGGACAACGACTGCTTCCGAGTGCCCGAAGGCGTAACGGATGAACAAGCGCTGTTCCTCTCCGACGCCGTCCCCACCGGCTACATGGGCGCGGAGTTCTGCGACCTCCAACCCGGCCAGACGGTGGCCGTGTGGGGCTGCGGCGGCGTGGGGTTGATGGCGCAGAAGGCCGCGTTCCTCCTCGGCGCCGAGCGGGTGATTGGCATCGACCGCTTCCCCGAACGGCTGAAGCTGGCGCGGGAGAAGGTGGGCGCGGAGACCATCAGCTACGAGGAGGTCGACAGCGTCCAGGACGTGCTCAAGGAGCTCACCGGCGGCCGAGGCCCCGACGCCTGCATCGACGCGGTGGGCATGGAGGCGCACGGCACCGGCGTGGGCGCCGCGTATGAGCGCGCGAAGCAGGCGCTGCACCTGCAGACGGACCGGGGCCAGGCGCTGCGGCAGGCCATCCTCGCGTGCCGCAAGGGCGGCATCCTGTCCGTGCTGGGCGTCTACGGCTTCATGGACGCGTTCCCCATGGGCGCCATCATGAACAAGGGCCTCACGGTCCGCGCCGCCCAGCAGCACGGACAGAAGTACCTGCCGCGCCTGCTGGAGCACGTGGTGAAGGGCGAGCTGGACCCGTCCTTCCTCGCCACCCACCGGTTCTCCCTGGAGGACGCGCCGAAGGGGTACGAGCTCTTCAAGAAGAAGCAGGACGGCTGCGTCCGGGCGGTGTTCCTGCCCAACTGACGCGCCAGTCCTCGCGAGGCCGTCCGGTGGCCGCGACACACCGGGCGGCTTCGTTTATCCGCGGCCCGCTCAGGCCTCGGACAGCATGCCGTTGCCGGTGTGGTGCGCCGCCGCGGCGAGCGCCTCCGGCGTGGACCCGTCCGCGAACAGGGAGGCCCCCGCGGCGGCGCGGGCCTTGGGCGGACGGCCCCGGCGGCGGGGCGCGTTCTCATCGCTCCCCTGCGCCGCGCTCGCGGGGTCCGCCGCCGCGCCGTCAGCCCGGGCGCCCTTGCGCGCGGCACGCGGCAGGTGGATGCCGTCCAGCTTCGCGCTCAGCTCCACGTTCTCCTCGGAGAAGACCCGCGCGTATGCCAGCGCCCGCTGGCCCTTCTGGAGCAGCGCCTCCTGGCTCTCGTGCAGCGCCTGCCGCGCGGACTCCAGCGCCGCCTGCGCGCGCGCCACGGCCTCCGCCTGCTCCCGCACCTGTTCGGCCGCGGCGTCCAGCACCTCGCCGTTCATGTCCGGGAAGCGGACCTCCGCCAGCTCCGTGGTGAACAGCTCGAGCAGCGCACGCAGCGCCGGGGAAATGGGGTCGTTCTCGTTCGAGTCGAACATGCGCGGGCCTCCTGGCTCCTTGCGGGAAGGTGGCCCCTATCTGCCCAGATGTTCAGTGTCAGATCAAGAGGGTAGGCTAAAACAGCACACCTACTGATCAATCCACGCGCACCAGCGCCGCCTGCTGCAAGCCGTCGTCCGCGCTCACCTCCACGGACAGGTAGTGCCGGCCCACCCCGTCGAACGTCTCCGGAATGGCGCCTCCGCCGCCGACGATGAAGGCGGGGATGCCCCCGTTGGTGAACGAATAATAGGAGTGGATGTGCCCGTAGAGCGTGAGGTCCACGCCCGCGCGCGCCAGCTTCCCCATCAGGCCCGCGGCCTCGCCCCGGTTGGCGAAGCCGCCGCCGCGCAGGCCCACCGGGTCCTGCGGAGGAACGTGCATGGCCACCACGTGCGTGCCGTCCCGCGAGGCCGCCAGCCACCCCTCCAGTTGCTCCTCCACGCCGGGGTCCAGCGTGCCGTTGCTGGAGTCCACCACCGAGAAGCGCACGCCCTTGAAGACGAAGCTCTGGCTGCCGCGCCCCACCAGCGCGTGGTACTCGGCCGCGTCGCGGGTGAACGTCTCGTGGTTGCCCAGAGTGGCGTACAGCGGGATGCGCGAGCCCGCCTCCAGCCGCTCCTGGAACTCCGTCAGCTCGTCGCGCGTGCCGGACTCCGTGAGGTCGCCCGCGAAGAGGATGAAGCGCGCCGCGTCGTCCCGCCGCATGCGCGCGTAGATGTCCCCCACGCGCGGCAGGGCCTCCTGCACGTCCGCCAGCACGAGGAAGCGGAAGGGCTCTGGCGATTCCGAGTCCGGCGGCGCCACGGACAGCCGCGCCGTCGTCCCCGCGCGCAGCGCCACGCGCCACACCTTCACCGTGGGCAGCGCCTGGGGAAGGGCCTCCTGCGCCAGCGGCGCGCCCCCCTCCTCCTGGGCCACCAGCACCGCGTCCGGCATCGCGTTGCGCACCGTCACCAGCCAGTCGGACGGCGCCTGTGCGCCCACGTCGATGCGGGCGGTGAAGGCCGGCGCGTTGCCCCACAGCACCAGCGAGCCCGGCGCCAATTCGCGCACCGTCGCCAGCCCGTCCGCCACCGACAGCGTCACCCCACCCTGCTGCGCCTGTCCCACCTTGGAATCCGCGACGGCGCGGTTCTCCGCGGGCCGCATGCCACAGCCCGACGACACCAGCGCCGCCAGCACGCCCGCCTTCACACCCACGCGCATCACCGCTCACCTCCCAAGGCATGAATCAATGACAGCCGGCCCACGAGCGCGCCACCTCCCTGCACCTCCGCGGCGACGCCCCAGTCATCCGTCAGCAGCGCCCGGCCCCGCAGGCCAAAGGCGCCCACGATTCCGCCGCCGCGCGAGCGGATGCCGCCCGCGAAGGAGTCCTTGCGGTGGTCGTAATAGAGCATCGCCTCGCCCCGGAAGGGCCCGCCCCGGCCCAGCCACACGCCGTAGCCGAAGGTGAAGAGCAGCTGCTCGTGCAGGTTCCCGTCGCTCACCGCGCCCGGGTACGTGATGGCCTCCGCCGACGTGCCCACGCTGACCTCCGCGAAGGAGCCCGCCATGGCCGGGCTGATGCGCGACATGGCCAGCCGGCCCCGCAGCGCCACCTCTCCGCTGATGAGCGCGAAGCCCTCGGTGGGGTAGCGGTGGAGCTGGCCAAAGGCCTCCACGTCCAGCGCGCTGCCATCCGTGCCCGCCAGCGAGCGCTCCGGCGCGCCCAGCAGCCGCCACGCCCCGCCCAGGCGCACCTGGGTGTTGCCCTCGGACGGGTCCACCCGCAAGGCGCCCAGCAGGCGCAGCGAGTCGAAGCGGGCCTGCGCCCCCACCGTGAGGAAGTGGCGGTAGTCGAAGGCCGCGTCATTCACATACTGGTAGCCCACCTCCAGCTCCAGCGGCGGAAGCAGCGGCGGCGCCACGCCCGGGTCGAACGCCGGCGCCGTCACCGCATACAGGTTGGCCAGCGCGGAGATGCCCAGCACGCTGAAGCCCGCCAGCGTCACCGCGTACAGCGGAGCAATGGTGCGCCGCGACGCGCCCGTCAGGGCGATGGGCACCCCGCCCAGCGCGATGAGCCCCAGGCCCGCGCCCTCCAGCGCGAAGAGCCGCTTCGCCGTCTGGCCGTCCCCCGCCACCAGGGCCCCCAGCCCGTGGAAGAGCAACCCCGGCACCACCGCCACCGGCACCGCCAGCGGCTTGAAGTCGGGGCGCTCCGGGGGCACCTGCCCCAACGTCTGCTGGGAGGGGCCGACCCGCGCCTGGAGGGGCGCATCCACCGCGACCTCCGGGCCGCCATCTCCACCTCGAGCCAGGCCCGGCATCGAGAACAGCAGCACTCCACTCAGACACACGGCGCCCCACCGCGAGCGAAGGGGGAGCTCGGACACCATCGGCGACGCCTCTTTCTCCGTGAGGGACCGGCCGCCCCCGCCCGCCGGCAAGCGCAGGCGAGTCCGCTAGATAACCGCGCCGGGGCCCCGCGCGGCAGGCGCCCTGCGTGAAGAACTGTGAAGCCTCACACCTCGGCAACCCTGAAAAACTTCGCACAGAGTGCAATCTGGAACCGAGATTTTCCCCGGAAGGAAGGTATGCTCCTCCCCCGTGGCGGAAAACAGCCCTCAGCAATTCGGTAAATACGTCCTCCTCTCGAAGATCGCCGCGGGAGGCATGGCTGTCACCTACCGCGCGCGGATGACGGGCGCGGCGGGCGTCACCAAGCCCTGCGTCATCAAGCAGATCCTCCCGCACTTCGTCGACGATGCGGACTTCGTCGAGATGTTCATCGGCGAGGCGCGCGTGGTGGCCAGCATGAGCCACAGCAACATCGCGCAGATCTTCGACTTCGGTGAGGTGGACGGGCAGTACTTCATCGCCATGGAGCTGGTGCAGGGCCAGCCCCTGTCCAAGGTGCTGCGCCGCGCCCAGCGGATGGGCATTGGCTTCTTGCCGGAGTCCCTGGCGCTCCATGTGGCCAGCAAGCTCTGTGACGGCCTGGACTACGCGCACCGCCACGTGGGCGACGACGGGCAGACGCTGGGCCTGGTGCACCGCGACGTGTCCCCGGACAACGTCCTCATCTCCTATGAGGGCGAGGTCAAGGTCATCGACTTCGGCATCGCCAAGGTGACGAGCGCGGTGGAGGCGAAGACGTCTCCTGGCACCCTCAAGGGCAAGTACCCGTACTTCTCCCCGGAGCAGGCGCAGGGCCGGCAGGACCTGGACGCGCGCACCGACGTGTACGCCGCGGGCGTCGTCCTCTACGAGATGGTGTGCGGCAAGCGCCCCTATGAAGGGGAGTTCGTCACCGTCCTGCCCCGCATCCTCGTGGGCGACCGCCTGCCGCCGTCCGCGCACAACCCCACCCTCAGCGAGGACGTGGAGACGGTCATCTCCCACGCCCTGGCGCTGGACCGCGAGGCGCGCTACCAGACGGCGAAGGACCTGAGCGAGTCGCTGGTGGAGCTGCTCTACCGCGACAACCCGCGCTTCACCCCCACCCTGCTGTCGCAGCTCATGGCGCACCTCTTCGCGGAGGAGCTGACCGCCGAGGGCCGCCGGGTGGAGGTGTCCCCCGTCTTCCAGGAGCAGCTCGCCGCCTGGCAGACGGGCGTCACGGAAGCGACCCAGGGCCGCGCGCGGCTCCCGTCCAGCAACGCCCAGCGGGGCTCCAGCCCCGGCGTGCGCAGCCGGCCCGGCAGCGACAGCGGCCGCCCTGGCAGCGACAGCGGCCGCCCTGGCAGCGACAGCGGCCGGCCCGGCAGCGACAGCGGACGCCCTGGCAGCGAAGCAGGCCGTCGCCCCGCGAGGAGCAACCCGGGGGTGCGCCGTCCCACGAGCAGCGGCATGCGGCGGGTGACCCAGTCCCAGCTGCCTCGCTCCGAGGGCGGCGCCCGCAGGACGTACACCGCCGAGCGCCCCGGCCCCCCCGTTCCGGAGCTGGGCGACGAGCCGAGCACCGACGCGGGCGAAGCGCCCCTCCCCACCCAGGCCACGCCGCACGACACCCCCATCGAAGTGCCCGCCGCCGAGGCCGAGGAGCCCACCACCCAGGCGCACCCGGTGGGGACCTGGAGTGGCAAGGGCTACCGCACCACCGTGGACGACGCCCGGGACGCGCTTGCGCGCGAAGAGGCCGCGCGCGTGGCGAAGGGGAAGGAGAAGGCGCGCATCGTGACGATGTCCGTCATCTATGCGGCCGCCGCGCTGCTCCTCGTCGGCGTGTTCTACAAGCTCGTCTTCGCGCGCGAGTCCACGTCCGACGACGCGTACGCCTCCACCACCACGCTGTGGCTCGCCTCCAAGCCCGCGGGCGCCACCGTGCGGCTCAACGACCAGGTGCTCAAGGGCGCCACGCCGCTGATGGTGGAGGTCAAGATTGGCGAGGCCAACACGCTGGCCCTGACGCTGCCCGGGCACCTGCCCTGGACGAAGCGCTTCACGCCCACGTCGAGCCTGGTGGAGCCGCTGACGGCGGAGCTGAAGCCCATCGCCGCGCCGCCACCGCCGCCGCCCGTCGAGGTGGCCGTGGCGGCGGCGCAGGAGGACGCGGGCGCCGCGCTGGTGGCGGACGCTCTGGAGGACGGTGGCGCGGGCGCCCCGGACGAGGACGCGGGCGCCGCGCTGGTGGCGGAGGCTGGCGGCGCCCCCCTGGAGGACGGTGGCGCTGGCGCCCCGGAGGAGGACGCGGGCGCGGCAACGGACGTAGCCGTCACCCAGGGCGGGGCCGAGGAGGAGGACACGCCGCAGCGGACGATGCAGGAGGTGGACTACCCCACGCGCGTGTTGGTGCTGCGCCCCCGGTACAACGCCGTCCCCCTACCCGAATACAACACCGCCAGCATCGAGCTGAACCCCGGCACGACCTACTCGGTGTGGACGCAGGGCAACGCGTCCATGGCCGAAGGCCGACGCACCGCCTCCGGCACGCTGGCCTACCTCATCGAGGGCGACGGGCCGGTGGACAGCAGCTTCGGCCTGCTCGGTACGTCGACGCGCACCATCAAGGGCGCCCGCAAGCTCCACGTCTTCGCGCTGGATGACGGCGGGCCGGACGACAACAGCGGCTCCATCCGCATCAACGTCCGCCAGTCCGCCTACGTGCCGCCGCGCTCATTCACCTTCGACGCGAAGGAGCACGCGGTGCAACTGAAGCCCGAGCACCAAATCGTGCTGCGCGGCCTCAACCCGCGCTCCACCTACCTGCTCACCGTGCGTGACGACTTCGCGGAGCTGCGCCCCGGTGCCAACGGCCGCGTCCGCCAGGTGCTGTGCATGGAGCGCGGGCCGGCGCCCGAATCCGTGCGCGCCACCCACCGCGTCCTCGAGACCGGCAAGCGCTACCAGGTGAAGAACACGGAGGACCTGCACTGCACCTTCCCCGACCTCCAGGTGAGCGACAACAAGGGTGCCTTCGAGGTGGACATCGTCGACGTGACGGCCATGAGCCGCAAGGAGCGCGCGGAGGCCCTGAGGGGCTCAGGCCGCTCGGAGCGGTAGCGGCGCGGAGACCCGGCTCGACAAGGACGGGAAAGGCACGTGGGCGCGGGGCCTGGGGGGCACCGGGCCCACGCGTCTTTCCTCGGGACGGACTCAGATGTCCAGGTTCTGCACGTCCAGGGCGTTGCGCTCGATGAACTCGCGCCGCGGCTCCACCGCCTCGCCCATCAGCAGCGAGAAGATTTCGTCGCTCTCCACCGCGTCCTCCACCCGCACCTGGAGCAGCGTGCGCGTGGCCGGGTTCATCGTCGTGTCCCAGAGCTGCTCCGGGTTCATCTCACCCAGGCCCTTGTAGCGCTGCAGGCCCAGGCCGCGCTGCGCGTCCTTGCGGACGGCGGCGAGCACCTCCTGCACGGAGAAGACGGTGATTTCTCCCGCATCCACGCGGACCTTGTACGGCGGCTTGCCCAGCGCCACGAAGGCGTCGCGCAGCGCCGTCAGCTCCACGTACTCCGGCGACGACAGGAAGGCGTGGTCGAGCACCGTCTCCCGCATGGCGCCATTCACGTCGGTGTGGAACACCAGCTTCTTGGTGTGGTGCTCGGGGTCCTGCACCAGCTCGTGGCGCACGCGGCCCAGCACGTCCGGCATGCGGCGCTCGAAGGTGTCGTAGGCGGCCTTCACCACCGTCTCCAGGGCCGCCTCGTCCGTCAGCGTCTCCGCCGACAGCCGCGCGCCCTGCACCAGCGCGTCCACCACGCGCGCGTCCCGGCGCTTGGCCTGCTTCTCCAGGCGCTCCTCGTACGTAATCACCTTCTCCAGCAGCGCCTTCAGCTCCGCGCCGCCCAGCTCGCCCTCGGGCGTCAGCACCCGCGCGTGCTCGGAGGCAATCTTGAGCAGGTACTCGTTCAGCGCGGCCTCGTCCTTGACGTACTGGTCCTTCTTGTTGCGCGTGACTTTGTAGAGCGGCGGCTGCGCGATGTAGAGGTAGCCCTTCTGCAAGAGCTCCGGCATCTGCCGGAAGAAGAAGGTGAGCAGCAGCGTGCGGATGTGGCTGCCGTCCACGTCTGCGTCCGTCATCAGGATGATGCGGTGGTAGCGCGCCTTCTCCGGGTCGTAGTCCTCCGCGCCGATGCCCGTGCCCAGGGCCGTAATCAGCGTCACGATTTCGGCGCTGGTGAGCATCTTCTCGAAGCGGGCCTTCTCCACGTTGAGAATCTTGCCGCGCAGCGGAAGGATGGCCTGGTTGCGCCGGTCCCGGCCCTGCTTGGCGGAGCCACCTGCGGAGTCACCCTCCACGATGTAGAGCTCGCTCTCGTTCGGGTCGCGGCTCTGACAGTCCGCCAGCTTCCCGGGGAGCCCGCCGCCGTCCAGCACGCCCTTGCGGCGCACCGTCTCACGCGCCTTGCGCGCGGCAAGCCGCGCCCGGCAGGCGTCGCCAATCTTCGCCACGACCTTCTTGGCGACCATGGGCGTCTCTTCCAGGAAGGAGCCGAGCTGGTCGTTCACCATCTGCTCGACCAGGCCCTTCACCTCGCTGTTGCCCAGCTTCGTCTTCGTCTGCCCCTCGAACTGGGGGTTGGTCAGCTTGATGGAGATGACGGCGGACAGGCCCTCACGCGCGTCCTCGCCGGTGGGCGTCTCCTTGAGGTCCTTCCAGAGGCTGCCCTTCTCCGCGTAGCTGTTGAGCGTGCGCGTCAGCGCCGCCTTGAAGCCGGACAGGTGGCTGCCACCCTCGTGGGTGTTGATGTTGTTCGCGAAGGTGTAGATGCGCTCGTCGTAGCCGTCATTCCACTGCATCGCGATGTCGAGCGCGACGCCCTCGCGCTCCGTGCTGAAGGCGATGGGCTTGTCGTGGAGCGTCTGCTTCGACTTGTTGAGGTACTCCACGAACGAGGAGATGCCTCCGTCGAACTTGAAGTCGTGCTCCTTGTTCGTGCGCTCGTCGCGGACGGTGATGTGCAGTCCGGCGTTGAGGAAGGCCAGCTCGCGCAGCCGCTGGCTGAGCGTGTCGAAGCTGAACTCCACCAACTCCATCACCGTCGCGTCCGGCTTGAAGGCGATGTACGTGCCGCGCTTGTCGGTGGTGCCCACCTCGCGCGGCGGCGAGTCCGGGATGCCCTGCGCGTACGACTGCTCGTAGACCGTGCCGTTGCGCTGGACGCGGACCTTGAACCACTCCGAGAGGAAGTTGACGCAGGTGACGCCCACGCCGTGGAGGCCGCCGGAGACCTTGTACGCGCCGTTGCCGAACTTGCTGCCGGCGTGCAGCTCCGTGAGGACGACCTCCAGGGTGTCCTTGTTGGGGAACTTGGGGTGCGGGCCCACGGGGATGCCGCGCCCGTTGTCCTGCACGCTCAAGGAGCCATCCACGTGGATGACGACCTCGATGTCGGTGCAGTGCCCGGCCAGAGACTCGTCCACCGCGTTGTCGACGACCTCGTACACGAGCTTGTGGAGCCCGTAGGTCATCGTGTCGCCGATGTACATGCCGGGGCGCTTCCGGACCGCCTCGCGGCCCTCGAGCTTGGTGATGCTGTCCGTCCCATACTCCACGGGCGGCGGAGCAACCGCCGAGCCGGTAGCGGGGGTCTTTTCCATGTGAAGCTGTCCTTGGGAAAAGGAGCCTTGCAACAGGTCCGTGCGTACCACTTCAAGGCACGTCGAACAAGGTTAACGAGGACTCGCAAGGCTGCGTAAACATTCGTGAAATCCGCCTGGCCGCCTGCCTGGGAGGCGGCCCCCGGAGACGGGGTGTTCAGGCGTCGAAGCGGGGCGGCGGGAGGCGGTCCTCCAGCGCCGCGAACAGCTCGTCGAAAACAGCCTTGCGGGCGAAGAGATGCCGGGTGACGAGCACCCGCCCTTCCTCCTTGAGGAACAGGGCGAGCACGCTCCCCTTCCGGCCAATCCGGCGCACGTGGTCAATCTGCCCCCAGTGCAGGTCCAGCTCCTTCTTGCTGAAGGGCCGGGCCACGCGCACGCCCCGCGCGTCCACCGTGACGCCCCAGCCCGTGCGAGGCCGCAGGCGGTGGAAGGACACCAGGAACGTCAACATCAGCCCCGCGGACACGCCAGCGCGGGCCACGGCCTGGACACCCCCTGCGTCACGGGCCTCCGCCAGGGCCCAGGCGGTGAGGACGGCCAGCACGCAGGCCCCCACGAACAGGGCGATGCGGGTGGCGCGAGGGTCGAAGGCGTAGAAGCGCGGGCTGCTCATGAGTGCCCCCGCACCCTAATCCTCCCAGCGCGCGGGTGCGCGGTTTTGAGCGCCGCGTCTGTTCTCCGCCGGGCGGAGCGTGCCCTACGCTCCTGAGCCCCATGACGAATGCCGAGCTGTCCGCGCGCCTGCTGTCGAACGTCATCGCCTTCAAGCACCTTCAGCGGGAGCGGGGCACGCTGCGGCACCTGGGCCTGCCGGGCGTGGACGCCTTCTGCCTGCCGGAGCACCCGGAGCACGCGCGGGCCCAGCAGGCCTTCTTCCACGACGCGGGGGCGCTGCGCGACGCCCTTCCCGCCCTGACGGACTTCTACCGGCGCCTGGACCTGCCCGGCTGGCGCGTGGTGCTGCCGCCCGGAGACGCCGAGGCCCGGCGGGTGCTGGAGGCCGCCGGCTTCGGCCCCGACGCGGTCCGGATGGACGCCTTGGGCCTGGCGCTGGGGGACGTGCCCGACGCCCCTCCGGACATCTCCCTGGAGGTCTCCGAGACGCAGGACGACATGGTCGCCATCAACAAGCGCACGTGGGGCCAGCTGGGGCGCCAGCTCGACGTCTGGCTGCGGCCGCCACGGCTGCCCGTGCACACGCTGGTCGCGAAGGCGGCGGGCGTTCCCCTCGCATGTGGCCTGGCCCGGGACGTGGGTGACACCGCGGGCATCTACATGGTGGCCACGGTGCCCGAGGCCCGGGGCCAGGGGCTGGCCGCGCAGGTAATGCGCGGGCTGCACCACCAGGCGCGCGCACGGGGGATGACGGCCGCGGTGCTCCAGGCGACGCCGGAGGCGAAGCCCCTGTACCAGCGCCTGGGCTACCGGGATTTGGGCGCGTGGGAGACCTGGGGCCGCCTGGGCCCTCCTGCCTGCTTCACATCGTCAGATGGCGGCTGACGGCTTCCAGGAGCGTGTCCACGTCCACGGGTTTGCGCAGGTGGCCGCAAGCGCCAATCTCATCCGCGACCTGGCGCGCGTTCGCTGACGCGGAGAAGACGAGCACCGGGATGTCCCGCCAGGGGGGCACCTGACGCATGGCCCGCGCGAACGCGCCGCCGTCCATGACGGGCATCATCATGTCCAGCAGGACGAGCCCCGGCAGCTCCGTGGCCGCGCCCAGCACCTCCAAGGCATGCTTGCCATTGCTGGCCCCCAGCACCGTGTAGCCCGCGTCACGAAGCACCTCTTCCAGGGCCTCGCGAAGATCCGCGTCGTCATCCACCACCAGCAACGGCCGACTCACTCACGCCTCTCCTTCTCCAACGGCCCATCCAGGGGAGCGCGCGCCGTTGTCCCGGGCACAGTAACGGCCATCGCACTCCCCCGACGTCGCGAAAAACACGCTGCGCCCTCCCGAGCGCTGGCTGGTGAACGTCCGGGCATTGCCGAGCAGGTTTTCCAGGCCCCCACGGAGCAGACGAGCCCCCGCGCCATCATCCCCGGGGCAAGCCTACTTCCAGGACAGCTCGTACTCGCTGTCGAGCAGGCCGACCTGGCGGCCGTGGACCCGGACCTCGCGCGCGCCCACCGCCTCCAGCACGCCGTACAGCACGCCCTCGTGGTAGGCGGCGGGCATGAAGTCGCGCCGCATGATGAAGCGGGCGCTGGTCTCCCCCGTCCACAGCGGGTAGCGCTCACCGTAGGTCACCGCGGCGAGGTAGGCCTCTCCCAGCGACTGCAACAGCAGCCGCGGCTTGCCGCTGGCCGTGCGCATCAGCTCCCGTCCGAAGACGGACGCCACGAAGTCCACCGTGGCCTGCGTTCCCATGCGCCGCAGCACGCCCTCGAAGCCCTCCAGCTGCGGGGCGAGCAGCCGCGCCGCCGTGGACGACATCCGGAGGAACCGGGTGATGGGGTACATGTGGAGGAGGTTGATTTCCCAGATGCCGGCCACGCCCTTGCAGCGGGCCACGGCGCCTTCGCCTCCCAGGAAACCCACGACGTCCAGCGTGCCCTGGAAGAACATTCCACGCGCCATGTCGTCGTCAGTGGCCGCCAGACGCCGCAACTCCAGCTCCCAGGCCGCGCCACCACCCGCGCTCGATTCGTAACCCGCGTACATGCTCATCTCCCCGAGGGGCCCTTCCAGGGCGCCCGGGGAACACACCGCCACCTCACCTCGCGGATGTTTCCGGGCTCACAGGATTCCCCCCACTTCCGGGAAGCCAACAGTCGCATATTTTTCCGGTACTGTCGAATCAAACCCGGTTCGCCCCGCGGGCCGAGAGGACCATCCGCCAGCCAACGAATGGGGACGGATGGCCCCAGCCGGGCTCAGCCCGCAATCAGGGAGGTCTGGGCGGCGGCCACGGCGGCGCCGGGCTCCGAGCGGTGGCCGGCGGCGATGAGCGCGCGCTCCAAGGCGCCCACCGTGGCGAGGACGTCCGCGGGCCCCACGCGGTTCATGTGGCCCACGCGGAAGTAGCGCGTCTTCAGGTCCGGGTGGAGGCCACCGGCGACGACGACGCCCTGCCCCTTCACGCCGCCCACCAGGGCCGCGTCCACGCCGTCCGGGTAGTACACGGCGCTCAGCGTGTTGGCGGCGACGGCGTCGGAGGTGGGCAGCAGGCGCAGGCCCATGGCCTTCCACGCCGCGCGGAAGGCGCGCGCCATGCGCTGGTGCCGGGCGAAGCGGGCGTCCATGCCCTCGGCCAGAATCTGTCCCAGGCTCACGTCCAGCGCGGCGACGAGGTTCACCGGCGGGGTGGCGAAGTAGGCCGGCCTGCCCGCCTCGTAGGCCTCCATGATGGGCAGCCACTCCGCGAAGTCCGCGTAGACGCTGGCCACCGGCGCCTTGCGCTCGCGCCACGCCGCCATGGCTCGCGGGCCCACGGTGAGCAGCGCCAGGCCGGGAGGAACACCCACCGCCTTCTGGCTGGCCGTGAGGTACACGTCCGCCTCCCACGCGTCCTGGCGGAAGGGCTCCGCCGCGGTGGCGCACACGCCGTCCACCACCGACAGCACGCCGTGCTTGCGCGCGGCCCGCACCAGCGCCTCCGCGGGGGCGAGCACGCCGGTGGACGTGTCCACATGGGTGATGGACAGCACCTTGAAGCCGACCTTCGACAGGTGCGTCTCCACCTCGTCCAGGGAGGGCACGTCTCCCGGCGCGGCGCGCACGTGCGTCACCTGGGCGCCGTGGCGCTCGAGAATCTTCGCCATCCGGTCGCTGAAATAGCCGGTGTTCACCACCAGGGCCGCGTCCCCGGGCTCCACCAGGTTGGCCACCGCCAGCTCCATGGCCAGCGTGCCGGAGCCGGACACCACGAAGGGCTGCGCGGAGGGCGCCAGGCACACCTCCCGAAGCCGCTTCAGGGCCCGGCCGAAGACGGCGATGAAGGCGGGGTCCGTGTGGCTGAGGGTGGGAGCGCCCAGCGCCTGGAGCACCTCGGGCTCGAACTCCACCGGCCCCGGAATCATCAGCAAGTCTCTCACGGCGTCACCGCTCCTCTCGCGCAGCCGGCGCGAGCAGAGGTGCCCGCGGCCCGGGCCGACTGTGGCGGTCCCCGGCCGCGCTGTCCACGCGCATGTGCTCCGACTCAGAGGCGGACGAGCAGCTCGCGGAGAATGGCGAAGCCCTGCCGGAAGTCCTCCAAGCGGGCCTGCTCGTTGGGAGCGTGGTAGTACTGCATGTCCCCAAAGCCCGTAATCTGCACGTCGCAGCCCTGGCGTTGCAGGTCCCTCACGAGCGGCAGCGAGCCGGTGAGCGAGAAGGGCGTGGCCGCCGCACCGCGCACCACCTGCATGGCCTCCTTCAGCGCGCGCAGGCCCTCCGAGTCCAGCCGGCAGGCGATGCCCTCCGTCCCCTCTCCCTGGAAGCGAAACGCCAGCTCACCGCGCTTGCCGCCCGCCGTGCGCGTGCGCGGGAAGTGCGCGGGGGCGTCGTCGCGCGCCAGCCGGGCGTCGAGCTCCGCCATGAAGTCCGTCACCGCCTTGCGCACCTCCGCCAAATCGTAGAAGGGCGTGAGGCGGAGGTCGCCGCGCAGGACGACGTCGGCGGGCACCTTCGTCTCCTTGGTGTTGGGTGCCTCCACCACGGTGGCCTTGAGGCTGGAGGACGACAGGAAGCCCCAGCGCTGCTCGTCCTCCGTGGGCGGGAAGCGCTCGTGGAAGAAGCGCGCCAGCTCCAGCGACGCGGCCATGCCCAGCTCCAGCGCGTTGACGCAGTTCTGCGGCATGCCGGAGTGGCCGCCCACGCCCGTCACCTTCAGCTCCCACAGCGACACGCCCGCGGTGCCCAGCGTGGGGCCGAAGTTGGCGCTGTCCAGCCAGTACACCGGCTGGCCGTCCAGCGGCTTGAGCAGCCCCTGCTCGGCCACGTAGTTGAGGCCCAGGCCCGGCAGCTCCGAGGACTCCTCGTTGGAGATGAGCACCACCTTCAGCGTGCGGCTGGGGCGCACCTTGCGCTCGGCCAGCTGGGCCAGCAGGTCCGTGAGCACGGCGACGTGTCCCAGGCAGTCGGTGACGCCGCGCCCGTAGAGCACGCCGCCGGGGCCTTGCCACAGCTCGAAGGGGCTGCGCTCCCAGCCCTCCGCCTGTTGGTCCGCCGGGACGACGTCGAAGTGCGCGCCGACGAAGCCGATGGCGCCCTCCCCTTCGCCCGGCACGGTGAGCACCAGGCAGGGACGCGACGCCTGGCCCGGGCCCGCCACGGACTCCGCCTGGATGAAGCCGCTCTCGATGTGCGGCGCCAGGGTGTCCAGCACCACCTGCGCGGCGAGCCGCTCCTCGGGCACCAGCCCCGCGCCAGGGTTGTTCTGCAGCTTCGGAGTCAGGGCGATGAGCCGCCGGAGCACTTCGAGGAAGCGGTCCTCACGCAGGGCAAGAGCTTTCATGAAACGGATTGGAGCCCAGGCGCGCGGTGGAAGTCACCGGAAACGAACAGGCGCCTCGGCCAGGACAGGCGCTGGCGTGGAGCGGTGGACGAAAGGGTCCGCGCAGCCTGGGTGACGCGGCGCTCCATGGCCGGCACTGGTGCGGCGCCGGGTCCGTCCGCATCTTGGAGGCACCATGCCAAAGACATCACCGCCGAGGCCGCCGCGCGCGCTGTTCATCCGGGACTGGGCGCCCGCGTCCCCCGAACCACGGCCCGAGAAGGAAGCGCAGGTGACCACGATGGCGGTGGGTGAGGAGACTGGCGACGGCGGTGAGCTCCAGCGCTGAGGACGCCCGTGACACGGACAGGCACGGTGGTGCTGCTGGGTGCGCGAGACGACGCCCACGTCCAGGAGGTGGCGCGCCGGCTTCGCGCCGAGGACATGGACACGGTGGTGGTGGACACGCGGGCCTTCCCCGAGCAGACGCGGCTGTCGCTCACCGAGTCGCTGGACGGCATCGTCGTGGACGGGCGTGAGGTAGGACGGCCAGCCGCCGTGTACCTGCGCGGCCTGCATGCGCACCCAATGGCCTTCGGGGTGGATGCCCAGGAAGCCATGGACGCGGACTGGCGCACCACGCTCACCGCGTTCCGCGAGAAGAGCGCGCTGCTCCTGGGACTGCTGGGCCGCTGGGAGCGGCTGGGCGTGCCGCTCTACAACCCACCCTCCTCGGACGGGTGCATGCACAAGCCCGCGCAGCTCGCCGCGCTCCAGGCGGTGGGGCTTCCCGTGCCCCAGACGCTGTGGACGAATGACGCGGAGGCGGTGCGCCGCTTCGCCCGGAAAGGGCGCGTGGCCTACAAGCCCATCTCAGGCGGCGCGGCGACGCGGGAGTTGAGTGCAGCGGACCTCACGGACGAACGCCTCGCGGCGCTCGCCGCCGCGCCCGTCACCTTCCAGGAGCTGCTGCCGGGTGAGAGCCTGCGCGTGTACGTGCTGGACGGCGCCGTCATCGCGAGCCTGCGCATCGTCTCGTCGGCGCTGGACTTCCGACAGCACGAGGAGCGCATCGAGCAGGTGCCGCTGCCTCCCGAGGTGGCACGCGACTGCGTGAGGGCGTGCGAGGTGCTGGGCCTGCGCTGGACGGGGATGGACTTGAAGCGTGACGCGGACGGGGTGCCGCGCATCCTGGAGCTGAACGGCTCGGCGATGTTCCTGGGCTTCGACGCGCGAGGCGGCACGGACGTGGCGGGGCACCTGGCGCGCGCGCTGGCGCGGCACGCACGCGGCGGGTAGCTCAGCGGCGGCCGAGGAACTGCGGGTCGGACCAATCCCAGAGCCGCTCCGGGTGGTCGTCCACGTCGAGCGGGAGGCTGTTCCAGCGGTACACCGCGCGCGAGCTGGCGCCGTGGACATGGAGGACCAGGCTCAACACGGCCAGCACCGCGAAGGTGGCCGTCAGGCCGCGCCGGGCCTCGGGGCCCTTCCACTGGAGCGCGCGCACCACGGGGACGAGGAAGAAGACGAGGTAGGGCACCATGTCCGAGAAGAAGCGCGGGCCATACGAGTGCCCTGCCCACCAGTGCGGGAAGGTGGAGATGGCGACCCAGTGCAGCGCCACCACTGAGACCAGCGCGGCATGCAGCCGGGTGAAGGTCCGGGCGCGCACGTCCATCCACAGGCCCCACGCGCTCATGAGGAGCACGGGGGTGAACACGAGCAGCCCGCGCGCGGGGGACACGAGGTTGCCGGCCAGGGCCTCGGCCACGCGAGCGGCGGACAGCTCCAGGCGCTGCGGTTCGTAATAGGGCGCCAGCACGGAGCCGTAGTGGACCAGGTTCACCGTCACCCACGGGATGGCCACGGCGAGCGCGCCCGCGAAGAACCTCCAGGCCTGACGCGGATGGGTCCACAGCACGTAGAGCGACAGCACCAGCACGGAGAGGCTGTTGGTGGGCCGCATGACGTAGGCGAGGGCCAGGGCAACGCCCGCCCAGGTCAGGTGACGCGGGGCCTCGCGCGCGCGGACGAGGCAGAGGAGCACCCCGGTGAGGCACAGCAGCGAAGGGCCGTGCTGCCACAGGGCGCGGCTGGCGGTGGAGAGCAGCGGCGTGCAGAAGACGAAGACGGCGGCGAGCAGCAGCGCGCGTTGGCGGGACAGGTGCAGCGCGGCGCCCAGCACGAACATGACGACGCCAGCGAGCGCGGTCAGCGCGGAGGCGAAGAGGCGCTGCGGGCCATTCCACGCATCCAGGTCGACGCGGCCGGTGGCGTCGTAGATGTGACGCCAGTGCGCCAGGGGCTTCGCCAGGGCCGGATGCAGCTTGCCCACGGGCGTGGCGAGGCGCACGAAGCCATCCACCAGCACGACCATGGGCACCGCGGCCAGGGAGGGCCCCAAGGGGAAGTAGTTGTAGAGGTGGCCGTCACGCTCGTAGAGGCCGTGGCGGTAGGACTCGAAGGTGGGTGCGTATTCGTCCAGGTCGAGGTTCCCTTCACGCAGCAGTGACAGCGTGGTGGGGAGCGTCAGCTTGGAGTCGAAGGGCGTGTAGACGGGGAACGCCGCCAGCGCCGCGAAGAAGCCCACGAAGAGCAGCGCCCGCCCCGCCCAGAGGCGAGACGTGGAGCGCGCGGGCGCGGAAGCCACGGGAGTGGAGACGGCGGGTGAGCTCATCGCGACGGGGCAACCTCGCGCGCCCCGGCGGCGGCGCGTTGGAGGGCCGCCGTCTTAGTGCCTTGGGGACGCGAAAGCCAGGAGCAGGTTCAATGCCAGATGCGTGCATGGACAGCGGATGGACACACCGTACAGCAATCCCAGTATGCACGGGCCCCTACTACTATCTGCGCTGATGACCTGCCGCTGGAGGCGCAGCACATGAGGTTCTTCGAGGTTCTCGAGGATGAAGCCACCCGGCAAACGGGGCGTATCGACGGCGTGAGCCCCTGGTGCATCCCGAGCATCGACTGCACCCTCTGTGGCGGCTACGGCAGCCTCGGAGAGGCCTACCCCACCGTGGACCTTTCGCGTTTCGCACACCGTGCCCTGTTGGAAGAACCGCGGAGTGAACAAGCCTTGTCACTGGAGGCGTACCAGCAACTGTGCGAGCAACTGCGGCCATGGGTCCCCCGGGGTGCCCCCTTGGAGCCCGGCACACAATTGGGGCCTGTCGCCGGCAAGGCCAAGGGCCGTTTTGGAGACTTCTACTTCCAGACGCCCTGGGCTCCGTGGCTCCGAACCTCAGCCCTGGAGAAACTTCACGCGGCCGGCGTGAGGGGCCTGCATGGCGCGCCAGGAGAATTGGGCTACCGCGGCCAACCCGCGCCGCCCCTGCACTGCCTGGAGGTCCTCGTCCACGGAGCGTTGCACCCCATCAGCCACGCTCCGGACTGGCAGGCGCCCTGTCCTCGATGTGGCAGCCACCGGAACGGCTACCCACCCGAGTCCGCCGTGCTGGCCGCGAGCACGCTGCCCGCGGACATCGACCTCTTCCGCCTTCGCGACTTCAAGACGGTCATCGTCGCGAGCGAGCGCTTCGTCGAAGCCGTGAAGCAGCTTCGACTCAGCGACATCGCGTTCCGCGAGCTTTCCGTCCACCCAGACTAAGGGTGCGCCGCGGGCGCCTCTGGCGGCGGCTCCACGCCCTCCACCTTGCCCACCTGGTCCAGGTCCTGCCGGTTGCTCAAGGAGAAGCGCACCAGCGCGCGGAGGATGCGGTTGCGCTTCACGTTGCCGAGCACCTCCCGCAGGTCCTCGTACACCGTCGGGTCGCTGATGAGCCCGCCCACGGTGCCGTCTCCCTTCGCCACGGTCGCCGTAATCTGCTTCAGGTCCGCCGCCGCGCTGCCCAGGTCCGCGAACATGCCGCTCGCGTCGCCGTACACCAATTGGTGCACCGCGCCGTTGGGGCTCTTCTTCGCGTCCTCGATGAGCCCCGCGAGCTGCCCGGCCGCCGCCCCCAGCTCCGTCAGCGCCTTCGCGCCATCCTGGCCGTAGACGAGCGCGTGCGCCGTGCCGTCCCCCGTGCGCACCTCGCGCAGAATCCCCTCCAGCTCGCCCACCGCGCCATCCACCCGCGCCGCCGCGTTGGACGCGTTGGCCAGCAGGCCCCGCACCTCGCGCCCGGCCTGCTTGTCGTAGATGAGCGCGTGCAGCACGCCCTCGCCCTTCTCCACCTCTTCCAGCAGCGCCCGCAGCGCGGCCATGCCGCGCGTCACGTCACTGGCCATCTCCGGGTTGGCGTACGTGTCCACCGCCGCCCGCAGCGACTTGCTGATGGCCACCGAGTTCTCCATCACCTGCGACGCCCCGTTGAGCAGCGCGGACAAGTCACCGCTCGAGGACGACTTGAGCACCCCACCCGCCTCCACCGGCGGCGCCGTGGGGTTGCCCAGGGAGATGTCCACCGCCTTGTCGCCCAGCACCCCCATGCTGGACAGCTGCGCCACCGAGTCCTGCCGCACGCGGTCCGTGTAGCGTGACGACACCTGGAACTGGACCTCCAGCCGCGGGTCCTTCGGGTCGGGAGAGAAGACGATGCCCGTCACCCGCCCCACGTTGAGCCCCCCGAGCCAGACGGGAGACTCATCACTGAGGCCCTGCACGTTGGTGAAGTACGCGCGGTACGTCGTCTTGCGCTCGAACAGGCGCGACTGCTGGCCGATGACCATGACGACCACGCTGGCGACCGCCAGACCGATGGCGACGAACAGGCCCGCGCGCATCGCCAGGCGGCGCTCGGTTCCAACGGGAGAGAACAGGCTCATGGCGCGCCTCCAGGGAACAGCTCCACGCGGCGCGCGTCGAGGAAGGCACGCACCTCCGGGACGGTGGAGTGGAGCATCTCCCGCGGGTTGCCCACCTGCACGATTCTCCGATTGGCCAGCATGGCGATGCGGTCTCCCACGGTGAATGCGCTCACCATGTCGTGGGTCACGACGATGGAGGTGCAACCGAGCCGGGTCTTCATCGAGTTGATCAACACGTTGATGGACTGCGTGGTGACGGGGTCCAGGCCCGTGGTGGGCTCGTCCCAGAGGATGACCTCCGGCTCCGTGGCGATGGCCCGCGCCAACCCCACGCGCTTGCGCATGCCGCCCGACAAGTCGGAGGGCATCAGTCGCTCGGTGTCGGGCAGGTCCACCAGCGCCAGCTTCTCCGCCACGCGGGCGCGGACCTCGTCCGCCGGCATGTCCGGGAAGTGCTCGCGCAACGGGTACGCCACGTTCTCCCCGACGTTCAGTGAGTCGAAGAGCGCCGCGCCCTGGAACACCATGGCCACGTGCCGGCGCACCGGGATGAACTGCTCCTCCGTGAAGCGCGTCAGGTCGTGCCCCTGGAAGAGGATGCGCCCGGTGTCTGGCGACAGCAGCCCGATGAGGCACTTGAGCAGCACGCTCTTGCCCGTGCCCGAGCCGCCCATCACCACCAGCGTCTCGCCGGCGCGCACGTCCAGGTCCATGTCGTCATAGACGTGCTTGGCGCCGAACGCCTTGGTCAGGTGCTCGAAGTAGATGAGCTGCTCCCCCAGCCGGGGCGGCTGGAACGCGAACTCAGAAGCGGGCGAGGACGAGGAGCGCATGGCGCGTCACAGGTTCAGCGTGAGCTGGGTGATGAAGAAGTCGGCCAGGCACACGGAGACGGAGGTGGTCGCCACCGTCTGCGTGGTGGCGCGGCCCACGCCCTCCGTGCCGCCCTCCACGGTGAGCCCGCGGAAGCAGCCCACCAGGCCGATGATGAGCCCGAACACCGCGCCCTTGAACACGCCGGAGGCGAAGTCCGGCATCAGCACCGCGTCCAGCGCGCCCTGGAAGAAGAGGTTGAGCGTAATCGCGTACTGGAAGTTCACCACCAGCCCGCCCGCCACCAGCCCCACGACGTCCGCGAACACGGTGAGCACCGGCATCACAATCAGGCACGCCAGCACGCGAGGCACCACCAGCTTGCGCAGCGGGTCCGCGCCCAGCGCGCGGATGGCGTCCACCTGCTCCGTCACCGTCATGGCGCCCAGCTCCGCGGCGATGCCGCTGCCGATGCGCGCGCCCACGGTGAGCGCGGTGAGCACCGGCGCCAGCTCGCGGAACAGCGTGAGGATGACCACGCGCCCCACGGTGTACTGCACGCCGAAGCGCGACAGGAAGTAGCCGAACTGCAGCGAGATGACGAGCCCCGCGAACATCGCGGTGAGCAGGGCGATGGGCAGCGAGCGCACGCCCAGCGACTCCGTGTGGTACACGAGCCCGCGCCAGTCATACGGCGGACGCACCGCGCGGCTGAACACCTGCCCCGTCATCCGCGACAAGGCGCCCAGCGACTCCAGGCGCTCCTTCGCGCGGTCCATGAGGCTCGGGGGCCCGGAAGCCGCCGCCGCGTCCACCTCGGGCTGCCGCGTCGTCATCCCTTGCGCTCCAATTCGAAGCCGGCCAGCAGCGCGTCGAAGTCCGCCATGCGCTCGTCGGCGAGCCCCGGCGGCGCCACGTAGGTGAAGTCGAACACGCAGTTGTCCTTCTTCAGCACCACCAGCTCCAGTTGCACGGGCACGCCGTCCAGCTTCGCCAGGTAGCGGCTGCGCAGGGCCTCGCGTCCATCCATGGGGATGCGCTGTTCGGAGACTTCCCGCCGGTCCGTGAAGCCCGCCAGCAGGTGCCGCGTGAGCACCTGGAGCGACGGGTCATCATGTCCCTTGCATGTGGCGTTGACGGAGAGCGCACGGCCCGTACCCACCTCGGCGAAGGCGAGGTCGTTGTCCTCCAGCCGCACCTGCCGCCAGTACGCGGGCAGCTCGCCAATGCGGTAGCGCACGGCGGGCTTGGTGAGGACGGAATCCTCGAACGTCGTCCGGTGACAACCCGTCAGGGGCATGACCACCAGCACGCACAGCAACGTCATCCGCAGCATGGCACCGTTCTTCGTGGCTCTCTCCCGGCCCTGCGGCCGAGTCATGCGTCACAAGTGGCGCACCTGCAAGGAATTCCATGCCGCGTGGTAGGGGCCAAACGTCCACTGTCACACCTCTAAATCCCTCCTCGCGCGTCACATTCCCGCCACCCGCGGTGCGCCGGCCGGCCGTCGCGACACCAACCCGTCAGCGCGGGCGTCACTTCGCGGGCAGTGCCCAGCCACCACCCCCAACCCCAGCTTTGACCCGACGCACGCAAGCCGCCCGGCTCGGAGAGCAGCGCCGCGCGCGCGACACACGGACAAGGAGGACCCCATGGACGGTGGACTCGCGATATTCGGCCTCGGCCTCTTCCTGCTCGGAATCGCCAACCTGTACGTGCGGCACAGCTACTGGCTGGCCGTCCCCGTGCTGCTCCTTGCAGTGGTGTCCATGGGGCTGGCCTTCAGCGAGTCCAAGCGGCTGCGTGAGGTGTCGCTGGGCGTGGGCGTCGCGCTGCTGCTGCTCACCATCGTCGCGCTCGCCGTGGGCACGTCCTGGTGGCTGCCGCTGGCCACCTTCCTCTTCGCCGTGGCGTATGGCGTGCTCTGGGCGGAGTACCGCTTCCCCTTCTTCCAGCACGTGGCCCCAGGCGACGTCCCGCGCCATTCGGAGCGGCGCTTCCACGTCCACTGGCCCTGGCACCGCCGGCGCGTGACGCCGTGACTCAGGCGGCCGGCGGCGGCTCGGCGTCCGCGCGCACCGCCACCTGCCCGCCGTGCACGTCCAGCCAGAGCGTGTCGTCCGCCGCCGCGCCCCGCACCAGCGAGCCGTCCGTGGTGGTGAGCACCACCTGCGCGCCGCTCTGGGCCAGGTAGCCCATCAGGTAGGCGTTGCGCTCGGGGTCCAGCTCGCTCGACACGTCGTCCAGCAGCAGCAGCGGCAGGAAGCCCATCGCGGCCTCCAGGTTCTCGATTTCGGCGATCTTCCAGCCGAGCACCAGCGCCCGCTGCTGTCCCTGGCTCGCGTAGGCCCTCGCGCTGCGGGCCCCCAGCGTCACCGAGACGTCATCCGCGTGCGGCCCCACCGAGGTGAAGCCCCGCTCCATGTCCCGGCGCAGGCGCGCGGCGAGGCTCTCCCGCAGCATGGCCGCCAGCGCCGGCTCGTCCGCGGCGGCGAAGTCGCCCTCCAGATGCGCGGGCCGGTAGTGGTACACGGCCGGGTCCACCGTGCGGCCAATGGAGGCGAAGGTCGCCTGCGCCCTGGGCGCCAGCTCCGCCATCAGCGCGCGCCGCCGTGAATAGATGCGCGCGCCGGCCTTCGCCAGCGTCTCGTCGTAGGCCTCCAGGTACACCGCGTCCACGGTGTGCCCTTCGCGCAGCAGGCGGTTGCGGTTCTTCAAGGCCCGCGCGTACTCGCGGCTCTCGCGCAGGAAGGCGGGGAAGCGGTTGAACACCGCCCTGTCCAGGAAGCCGCGCCGCGAGTCTGGCCCGCCCTTCACCACCTCCAAATCATCCGGCGTGAAGGCCACCACGGACACGCCGCCGAAGTAGTCCTCCAGGCTGGAGGCCTTCTTCCCATCCACGAAGGCCTGCCGCGTGCCGCCGCCCACCTCCACGGCGATTTCACGCTCGGCGCCCTTGAGGAGGAAGCGGCCCGTCACCCGCGCGCCTTGCGCGCCCCAGCGCACCAGCTCCGACAGGCGCCCCGCGCGCAGGGGCTTGAGCGTGGCCAGGAAGTAGAGGGCCTCCAGCAGGTTCGTCTTGCCCTGCCCGTTCTGCCCCACCGCGATGGTGGCGTGGGCGCTGGGCGCGAGCTGGACCTGGGGGAGGTTCCGGAAGTCGTGGACGTGAAGCGCGAGGAGGCGCACGGCCCCCTCCGTATCACCTCTCCGCCCTCCGGCGGGGGACCTATCTGGCGGACCGCAGCGGCAGCTCCACCACGAAGGTGGCGCCCTCGCCGGGCCGGCTGTCCACCTGGATGGTGCCGCCCAGGGCCTCCACCAGCGTGCGCGTCACGTACAGCCCCAGGCCCATGCCGCCGTAGTTCCGCTCGGACACGGCGCGCTCGAACTTCTGGAAGATGCGCGCGTGGGCCTCCGGGTCGATGCCAATGCCCCCGTCCTTCACCCACAGCCGGGCGCCCGTCCCAACAGGCGCCACGTCGATGTGCACGGGCGCGCCCGCGCCGTACTTGAGCGCGTTGGACAGCAGGTTGGAGACCACCTGCTCCAGCCGCAGCCGGTCCCACGCCCCCTCGAGTCCTTCGGCCCGCGTGACGTGCAGCTCGCAGCCGGCGCGCGCCGCCTCCAGCTCGAAGCGCGCGGCCACCTCGCGCACGAGCGAGGGCAGGTCCACCGGCTCGACCCGGAGCTTCAGCCGGCCGGTGCTGATGCGCGACACGTCGAGCAGCCCGTCCACGAGCTCGGCCAGGCGTGTCACCTGCCGGCGCATGGCGTCCACCTCGCGCCCGTAACGCTGGGCCAGCGCGGACGCCGGGTCCGCGTGGATGGCGCGCGCGAAGGACTGGAGCCGCAGCCCCAGCGACGTCAGCGGCGTCTTGAGCTCGTGGCTGGCCACGGACAGGAACTCGTCACGGGCGCGCACGGCCTCCTTGAGGTGCTGCTCCACCGTCTTCAGGCGGGTGATGTCCAGGAAGGGAATCACCACCACGGACGGGTGGCCGTGCATGGCGGGCAGTATCTCCGACGAGATGCTGAGGGCGTAATGGCCCGCGGGCGTGTGCCACTGGACCTCCAGCCCGTCCAGCCGCTCGCCCCGGGCCGCGCGGGTGGAGGGGATTTCATCCACGCTCAGCCGCCGGCCCGCCAGGTCCGTGACGTGGAAGTGCTCGCCATACGCGGTGGCGGGCACGTCCTTGGGAATGTTCAGGCCGTAGAGCCGGTCCGCCGCGGCGTTGGAGAAGTTGAGGTCGCCGCTGGCCGGGTCCGCCATCACCACCGGCATGGGCATCAAATCCAGAACGGCCTCCAGCCACTTCTGCTGGCTCTCCACGGCCTGGCGCGCGAGCACCTGCTCGGTGACGTCGAAGGCGAAGGTCACCAGCCCGTCCACGAGCCCGCGCTCGTCGCGCAGGGGCTCGAAGATGATGTTCCAGAACTTCGTCTCGACGTGGCCCGCGCCCTCGTAGTCGATGGTGACGGGGTACTCCCGCGCGATGGCGCGCTCGCCCGTCTCCAGCACGCCCCGGTGGAGGCTCAGCAGCTCCGGGGACAAATCCGGAATGGCCTCCTCCTGGGTGCGCCCGTTGAGCTCGCGTCCGCCCATGAGCTTCTGGAGCAGCGGGTTGGCGAACTCGTAGCGTAGCTCGTGGCCGCGCAGCACGTTGATGGCCACGGGGGCCTGGGTGAAGACCTGGAGCAGGTTGCGCCGCTCCACCTGCGCCGCCTCGCGGGCCGCCAGCTCCGCCGTCATGTCCTGGTAGGCCACTGCGATGTGCGTGACGCCGCCGCTGGAGGCGACCAGGGGGAAGCAGGTGCACGAGATGGCGATGCGCCGCGCCTCGGCGGGGGCGCGGATGTGCTCCAGCTCCTTCACGTCGTACCAGAACACCGGCGTCTGGACGCGCTCGCCCGACACGGCCCGCTGGAGCAGCTTCGCGTAGCCCAGCCGCGCGAGCAGCTCATCCTTGAAGAGGCTGTACTCGGGCGGCGGCGCCGCGCCGAACATCGCCAGGAAGGCGGGGTTGGTGAGCAGGCAGTGACCGTCCGAGGTGAAGACGGCGTAGGGCACCGGCGAATGGGTGAACAAGCCTTCGAGCAGCGCGAGCGAGTCAGGCACCTCGGCGAGCTGCTCGCGCAAGGAGCGGGGCTCCGTCGCCGAGGGCCCGCTGCGCATGTCCTGACTCCAGTGCTGGCCCGTTCGCGTCGCCACGGGCCCAGGGCCTAGCAGAGCCACCCGGGGGCTGCCCAGTCTCCACCGTGTCCGTCCGCCTGCCCACCGCTGCCCCCTGGCACGCACATTGTGATGGTGCACCGGGGAGCCCATGCCAGGATGCACGCACCATGGCGGACTCCCTCAAGACCTTCTTTGACGCGCGGCTCGTCGAACGCCTCGCCGCGTCACTCCACGCCGCGGCGCCGACCTTCCCTCGCGCGGCCTTCATCCGGGAGGCGGCGAAGGGCCTGGATGGCCATGAGCTGATGGACCGGGCGCGTCATATCGCTGGCGCGCTGCACCGTGCGCTGCCCAGCGACTACCCGGAGGCCGTGGAGGTGCTGCTGCGCTCGCTCGGCCCCCGGACGGAGGCCACGGAGGGCGGGGCCATGGCCTCCTTCTTCTACCTGCCCCACACGATGTACGTGGCGGAGCACGGCCTGGCGCACTTCGAGCCGTCCATGCGCGCGCAGCACGCGCTCACCCAGCGCTTCACCGCGGAGTTCTCCATCCGGCCCTACCTGGAGCGGCACACCGCCCGGACGTTGGCCCGGCTGCGTGAGTGGACGGAAGATTCGAGCGAGCATGTCCGGCGGCTCGTGTCGGAGGGCACGCGCACGCGCCTGCCGTGGGCCTCGCGGCTGCGCGAGTTCCAGAAGGACCCCTCGCCCGTGCTCGCGCTGCTGGAGCGGCTGAAAGACGACCCGGCGCTGTACGTGCGCCGCTCGGTGGCCAACAACCTGAACGACATCGGCAAGGACCACCCCGGCCTGCTGGTGCAGGTGGCGACGGCGTGGATGAAGGACGCCACGCCGGAGCGGGAGTGGTTGGTGCGTCATGCGCTGCGCTCGTCCATCAAGCGCGGCGAGCCGGCGGCGCTGGCGGTGGTGGGCGCGCGGCCTCCGTCGGGCATCGAGGCCCGGGTGACGAAGCTGCCCCGCCGCGCGGCCCTGGGTGACACGGTGGAGGTCCACTTCGAGGTGGCCAATCGCTCGAAGCAGCCACAGACGCTGGTGGTGGACCTGGCCGTGCATTTCCAGAAGGCGAACGGCGAGGCGCGGCCCAAGGTGTTCAAGGTGCGTGAGCTGCTGCTCGGCCCGGGACAGGCGGAGACGGTGAGCAAGCGCGTCTCCTTCGCGCAGCTCACCACGCGCAAGCACTACGCAGGACCGCACCGCTTCGAGGCCCTGGTGAATGGACAGGGCTTGCCGCTGGGCGTGGTTCAGGTCAGCGGGTAGGAAGCTCCTGGCAGGCGATTCCCTCCAGTCCGAGGCGCCTCACCGCATCCACGAACCGCTCGGTCCCGATGAGCATCGTCGCGAAGTTCGCGAGCCGGAACACGTCTACGTCCGCCGGGAGCGAAGCCGCGGCAAGGATGGGTTCGTCGGGTCGAGCAAAGGCGCGCCGCCCACAAATCGGACAGGGCGGAGGTCCATCGGATGGAATGCACTCCGGATGCAGCAGACCGCGTGGCCCCAGCTGAAGGTCCAGCAACTCTAGCGGTTCCTTCTTGCGGAATCTCAGTTCCGTCCGGCCACCGAGCAGTCCGCGAACACCTTCAACTCGCAGCCGCTCCACCGCATCGCGACGCACGAGCAAGAGCGCGGTTCCCTCCCAGGTGAATGGACCGAATTCGCCAGACGCCGTGCCCACCAATGGGCCGAAGGCCGCGCCAGGTGGTAGTTCCACGTCCCGGGGAGCGAAGGGGCGCACCCGTTCGCGAAGGCGAGAGAACTCCGTAAACGACTCAGGTCGGGCCTTCTCGAATTCGACATGCTCCGGCAGGTGCGACAGGTCCACGAGCGGATAGTGGTTCCCCCAGGAGCTCCAGGTCGTGCCGCAGGTCGAGCACTTCACGCCGGGGAGACTCCACTTATGCGCGGCGTTGAAGCTGCTACTGAAGGCGGCCGTCGCCGCTTCGTCTTCGTGCAGCCAGAAGAATCGGGTCATCGCTTTCCGCCGCGCGCTCCCCTCTCGCTAGACAATGACCCAAGCCAGGATGGGTGCGCATGCCGGCGACCCTATCCTGCCTGGAGCGGCTCCTCAGCGACCGTGTCCTCTCCACTTCAGACAACGCGGACCTCTCACCGTGGCCCGAAAATCTTCACCAGCTTGTTGTAGACGCCCATCACCAGCAGGGGCGCCACCCACTGGCCAATGAAGCGACTGGGGCGCGAGCGGCCCGTCACTTCCAGGATGAAGGACGAGGCCATCGCGGCGAGGCTCGCCACCAGGAACACGTGTGAGGGCACCTTCGCCGTCTGCTGCTCAATCAACCGTGTCAGTGACGGCTCGGCGTGCTCGGCCCGCACCACTGGGGGCACGTCCCTGTAGTCCTGCTCCGACGCCCGGCTCGCCGGGTTGACGTCCGTCTCCATGCTCCCTCCCAGGGCGGGCAGGCAGGCCCGCCGCATGCAGCGCTCTTCCGCCAGGCGGCGCCATGCAGCCCGGTGGAGAGGTCCCCATCATGGTGTGACCGATGGAGGAAAAGGGCGAGATGGCGAACGAGTCCATGCACACAGACGCCGGCCAGTCAGGCGACCTTCAGCTCCCTGAAGAGGGCGCGGGCCCCCTGCTCCAGCGTGACTACTGGGCGGTCATCCAGCGCTGCCGGGTCTCCCCCGAGGAGATCATGCGCTGGGTGGCCGTGCGCTTCGCCGAGTTCGCGCCCGCCGAGCTCTGCGTCTTCGAGCGCAAACAACAGGAGCGCGAAGGCCAGCCGCTGGCGCTGAACGAAGAGCTGACGGTGAAGATTCAGGGCGCGGGCACCTTCGCCGTGCGCGTCATCCACCAGGACGCCCAGAGCTTCACGCTCGGCACGCTCCACGGGCACCCGGAGGCGGGCCGCATCACCTTCGGCGCTTACCGGAACGCGCGCGGCGATGTCATCTTCCACATCCGCAGCCGGGCGCGCTCCGGCTCGACGCTCCACTACCTCGGCTTCGTCACCGCCGGAGACGCCATGCAGACCAACACCTGGACCGAGTTCGTCCTGCGCGCCGCGCTGACGGCCGGCACCGGAGTGCATGGCGTCATTCACGCGGACACCACCGAGCTGGAGGACGAACCGCCCGGCGGCGACACCGTCCACGGGCCCACCTTCGTGGCGCGAGGAGACGGAAGACAATGATTGAGTGGCGCTGGTTCTCCGGCTGGACGGAAGCGGAAATGGTGCCCCGGCTGGCGCGGGCTCGCACGCTGGAGCGCAACTTCCCGGAGGTCTCCGGGGAGATGACGCTGCAGGGCGGGTGGAGCCAGGTCCGCTCGGAGAGCGTGCTCGGCCGCGAGCCACCAGGGCGCCCTGTCCCGGGCGGCCTCTTCGAGCGCGCCCAGCAGGTGCTGGAGACCTTCGACTTCTCCGACCCGCGCATCGTCGCCTGGCACTTCTCCGACGAGGAGCCGATGCAGGGCCGCACGGTGCTGCTGGAGCTGCGCTCGCTGGGCCAGCAGCTGCGCTACCTGTGCGGCGTGCGGGTGGGCGGCGCGCGCGAGGAGCATGGCGAGGTGTGCAGCATCTTCGGCTTCAGCTTCGAGACGCTCCAGGGCCACATCGAGGCCGGGCGCGAGTGGTTCCTGCTCAAGAAGGACCACGCGAGCGGCGAGGTACGCTTCCACATCGAGGCGGCCTGGCGTCCCGGCCAGTTCCCCAACTGGTGGAGCCGGCTGGGCTTCACCCTGGTGGCCCCGCGCTACCAGCGCGCGTGGCACCGGCTGACACACGTGCGGGTGCGCGAGCTGGCGCTGAAGCACCCGGAGCTCGTCGGCCAGCACGCGAGCCACGGCCAGTTGGCGCACTCCGGCCATGCGCTGGGGACGGCCCCGGTGCAGTTCTTCGCGCAGCGGGCGCCAGGACGGCGAGAAACGCAGTTGGAGGAGGAGATAGAGGCCATGAATCGAGGACACGGGTTGAGGGCCCTGGGATTGGGCGTGCTGGCGGGGATGCGGAGCATGAGCGCGCCGACGCTGGCGAGCCGCTGGCTGATGAAGACGCAGCCTGACAGCGCGGACCGGCTCACCCGGGCCCTGGCGCATCGCTGGACGCCGCGCGTGCTGGGGCTGCTCGCCGTGGGTGAGCTCATCGCGGACAAGCTGCCGATGACCCCCGCGCGCATTACCGCCGTGCCGTTGACGGGCCGGATGTTGTCGGGCGCCCTGGCCGCGGCCTCGGTGACGACGGAGCATCGGCGCGGCATGCGGCTCGCCGCGGCGGCCCTGGGCGCCGTGGCAGCGCTGGCGTCGAGCTGGGCCTGCTATTCGCTGCGGCGCGCCGCGACGAAGAAGCTGGGCGTGCCGGACGTGGCCGTGGCCCTGACGGAGGACGCCCTCCTCGCGGGCCTGGCCTCGCGGCTGCTGCCCATCCGCGAGCATCAGGCCACGCTGTCACCCGCGTGACGGCCCCGCGCGGGCCACGGACGCCAACGTCAGCGAGCTCCACGCGGCCAATACCGGCCGCGGCCCAGGGATGTCGCCAAAAGTTCCCGAATGCAGGACGCGGAGCGACGTCCTCACCGCCCGCGCCACGCCGCCGCGCGGGCCGCGTGCACCAGCGCGGGCAGGTCCTTCACGGCCGAGCCCGCGTCGGCCCCGGCCTCCGCCGTGGGCACGCGCGCCCGCTCGGGCGAGAACAGACGCGCGGGTGTCTGGCCCTGGCCACGCAGGAGGATGAACAGCCGCAGCGCGTCCCGCAGCCGCTCCACGTCCTCGCCCTGCTCGCCTCGAGCCCGCTGCGCCGCGTTCCACAGCCGCGCCCACGCGGTCTCCTCGTTCCAGGCGTCCACGGGACGTTCGCGGGACAGCAAGGCCAACTGCGCGGCCAGTTCGAAGAGCCCCGCGCGCCCCTCGCCGAAAGCCTCGCAGGCCGAAAGCCGCACCTCCTCGGCCACATCCACGCCCGCGCCGCCCGACTCCTCTGGACGGCTGGCGCTCGCGTGCCCCACGGGCCAGCCCATCCGCGAATCGTCGCCCCTGCGCCCCCCCGTGGGTGGCTGCGGGCCAGGCGCCGCGGACGGCCCAGGCCCGCCAGTCCGCGGCTCCGCGCCGCGCCCCTCGCGCGCAGCCAGCCACACCAGCAGCGACGGCACCTCGGCGTCCGTGGGCACCACCGGCGCCAGCCGCTCCGCCAGCACGCCGCGCAGCCGCGCCCAGGCCACGCCCCGCCAGAAGGCCGCGTGCAGCAGCAGCTCCGGCCCGCTGCGCGGCACCCGCCGCGGCGCCCGCGAAACCCGGGCCAGCAGGAAGCGCTTCACCTGCCCGCGCGTATCGAAGTGCGCCAGCCGCTGCCACAGCGCCGCCAGCGAGACCTCCGCCAGCGGCAGGGCCCGCTGGAGCGCCTCCGCCTCCTCCACCGTGAAGGGCAGCCCCCCGTCCGGCGCGGGCCGCTTGAAGACGTGCTCGAACACCTCCGCGGCGGCGCACGCGGCGCGCAGCTCCGGCAGGTTGCGCGGCAGCAGCTCCACCGCCCGCGCCCAGCTGTGCCGCCCCAGGAGCGGCCCCGCCTCCAGCACCGTCTCTTCCAGCTTCAGCAGCGCCTCGCCCAGCGTCGCGGGCCGCCCTTGCGCGGGCAGCCGCTTGAAGGCCACGCGTTGCACGCCCTCCCGCAGGCGCTCCACCTCGCGCATCAGCTTCATGGGCGCGGCGCTCGCCGGCCACCCCTCCGCGGCGGCGCGGCGCTTCAGCGCGGCCAGGGTGGCGTCCACCTCCGGCTGCGCGCGCGCCACCTCCAGCAGCAGCTCGAACTGCGAGCGCACCCGCTCCTTCCAGAAGAAGGACGCCAGCATGCCGCGCAGGGCGCGATAGCGCAGCCGCGTGGCCTCCAGGAGGTCCGCGCGGTCTTCCAGCCGGGCGCGCAGGTGGTCCGGGTGCGTGGCCATGCCCTCACCATAGGAAGGCGCCGGCCGGGTGTCAGGCCCCCACGGGGCCCAACGCGTCACGAGTGAACGGAGCGGGCCCCCTCAAGGGCCCCTGGCCGACTCACACGCGCATGGGCATGACGACGGCGGTGAAGCTCCGGTCGCCAGGGGCGTGGAGCACGCCCGGGCTGTGCTCGTCACCCAGCTCGAAGGAGACCTCGTCCGTCTCGGTGACGGCGAGCACATCCATCAGGTAGCGCGCGTTGAAGCCGATGGTGATGCTGTTGCCGCGGTAGGCCAGCTCCAGCACGTCCTTGGCCTCGCCCAGGTCCGGGTTGCTCGCGGTGATGATGAGCTGGTTCTCCTCCAGGCCGATGCGGACCGCGTTGCTCTTGTCCGCCGACAGCAGGGCGATGCGCTTGAGGCTCTCCAGCAGGCGCACCTTGGGCACCAGGACGACCTTCTCCCCTTCCTTGGGGATGACGCGCTGGTACTCCGGGAACTGGCCGTCGATGAGGCGCATCACCATGGTGAGGCCCGGCTTCTTGAACAGCGCCGAGTTCTCCGCGAAGCCCAGGTGGCACTCCGCGTCCGGCGCCTCGTCCAGCAGGCGCTTGAGCTCCATCAGGCCCTTGCGGGGGATGATGACGCCGCTCTTGAGCTTGAAGTCACCCGGCAGCTCGCGCTCCACCAGCGCCAGCCGGTGGCCGTCGGTGGCCACCATGCGGACCTTCCCGGTGGCCTGGGGCTCGAAGAAGACGCCGTTGAGGATGTAGCGCGTCTCGTCGCTGGAGATGGCGAACTGCGTCTTCTTGATCATCTCCAGCAGCGTGTTGCCCCCCACCTGCACCAGGGGCGCGTTCTCTTCCTTCGGCAGCTTGGGGTACTCCTCGGCCGCCATGCCCACGATTTTGAAGTGGGCCGAGCCGCTGGAGATGTCCACGTAGTTGTTGGCCAGCTTCTTCAGCGTGACCTGCGCGTCCGGGAGGTTCTGGACGATGTCGAAGACGTACTTGGCGCTCAGCGTGACGGCGCCCGTCTTGAGGACCTCGGCCGGGTGCTCGGACACCACGCCGATGTCCAGATCGAACGCGGTGACGGTGATGCCGCCCTTGTTCGCGGTGACGAGCACGTTCGCCAGGATGGGCATCGTCGTCTTGCGCTCCACGATGCCCTGGGCGCGGTAGAGGGCCTTCTTCAGCTCGTCGGCGGCGATGCGGAATTCCATCGGAGGGCGTCCTTACGGGTCTCGGCCGCGAAGGCCGATCTACGAGGCCGGATGTAGCCCCTGCACTCCAGTCCGTCAACGAACCCGGAGCGACGCTGGAGCATCCATGTCCGCCTGCAACTGACCGCCAGTCATCAATTCGCGAGACAGACTGGCTCCTGGCGGCGAGCCGGAGCACACTGGCGCCCCTTTCCTCCCCTGGAGCCCGTCATGAACAGCCGCTCGCTGGTGCTCGCCGCCCTTGTCCTTGGCTTCGTCTCCGGATGTAACAAGCCGCCCGCCGCGACGTCCTCGCCAGCGGCGAGCGAGAAGGCCCCCCCCTCCAGCGAGAACGGAACGCCCCCCATGAACTCACCGACCCGCGATGACTCCCCGCCCAAGCAGGGTGAGAGCACTGTCTACATCGTCAAGGACAGCGGCGTGCGCTGCTTCGCCCCGCCCTGCCCCACCTACAACGCCTTCCCGGTGGACACGCCGGACGCGGAGCCCATCCCCGTGCACGAGCTGGAGCTGTCAGCGGTGACGAAGGGCTCGGACGCGCAGACGGAGGCGTTGATCCGCAAGACGCTGGACGGCACGGGGCTCAAGGTCCAGGGCACCCTGGAGACGCGGCCCAACGCGGGCCCGGCGGGCGCTGCCACGGTCCTGCGCGCCAGCAAGGTCGAAAACTGAAACCACCCTTCCGGGCGGGCCTCAGATGTGGAGGCCCACCTGGATGCCGGGCCAGTGCTGGAGGCGTTGATCCGGCTCCGGATGGTTCTCCCGGAAGGAGAACCGGGTGATGGCGTCGAAGTCCGACTCGCCCCAGGAGAACCACGCGTTGTACGTGGGCCCGGCGAACACGGCCAGACGCGACAGGAACTGGAAGCCCAGCATCAACCGGGCCTGCCCCAGCACGTTGCCACCGTCACCCTCCAGCGGGTTGCGCACCGGCTGGACGGCGCCGCCCGTCACGTCCAGGTCCACCCAGAGCCGCTGGGACAGCGTCATGTGCCCGCCCACGCCCGCCGCGAAGCTGAAGCGCGCGTCGCGGCCCGGCTCCAGGCCCGCCATCAGCGTGAAGTAGACAGCGCCGCCGCCCAGCTTCACGCCCATGTTGGAGACCTGGATGTCGCTCACCCAGAACTCCATGTGCGTGGACCCCCGGCGCAGCCCCCGTGAGGCCGGCTCGGGGACGTCCTCGCCCACCTGTTGGGCGAAGGCGCCCCGCTCGCCCATCAGTGAAAGGCGGGGGGCGTACCGGGAATTGGCGGCGGCTGTCCCCGCCCACAGCCCGAATGCGAGGAGCGCAAAGGATTTCATCACTCCTGCTTTTCCAGCGTGAGGGAGGCCTGCGTCAAGTTCCCGGGCAAGGACAGCGGTGCCGAGGAAGCGTCGGGATTTCCAGACAACGCCTCCGCGGCGGCCAGCACCACCTCGACGTCGAAGGGCGCGTCGGACGAAACGAAGAAGAAGCGCTCGAAGCCCGGGGCGTCATCCAGCTCGTAGGCGCGCGGCAGCACCTGTGTTCCCGACGGAACCAGGGCCATGGCCTGGGGGCCCTCCTCCGGCGCATGGAGGGTGACGGCGCCGTGGCCGTCCAGGGAGACGATGACGCCATGCGAGCGGCCCGAGGCGATGTACGCCACCTGCACCACGTCCCCCGCGGCGGCGGCGGCCCCGTCGGCGAGCCGCTCCGGGCGGGCGGTGGACTGCCGGTGGATGACCAGCTGCGGCGCCAGCCCCTTGATGCGCGTCACCTCCCGGGTGTCCCCCGGGGCCGTGCCCTGCCCTGTTTCGGAGGAAGGCAGGGCCACCATGACCAGCGCCACCGCGGCGAGCGCCGGCACCAGGCCCCACGCGGGCGACAGGCGGAAGGCCGGGCGGGGCGTGTCCCGCCGGGCCACGCGCGCCTCCACTTCGCGGGCCACCCGGGCGGGCGGCAGCGTCTCCAGCGTGGCGCGCGTGTCGGCCTCCAGCGCGGCGAGCCGGGACAGGCCCTCCGGCTCCGAGGCCAACCGGGCGCGAGCGGCTTCCAGCTCCGCGGGCGGCAGCTCGCCCAGGGCGATTCGTTCCAGCAACCAATCTGGGGTGCGGTGGTGGGCGGATGTCATGCGGCCTCCAGCTCCAGCTCCTGCAGCACTGCCGACAGCGCCCGCAGGCGCTTGCGCACGCCGGACACGGACAGCCCCACTTCGCGGGCCGTCTCCTCCAGCGTCATCCCATCCACCAGGTGCAGCACGGCGATGTCCTGACTGGACGCGGGCACCCGGCCGAAGAGCCTGTCCAACAGGCCGCGCGCGGCGGCGCGGGACTCGGGGTCCTCGGCGGAGGCAATCTGCAGCACCAGCTCGTCCTCCCGGTCCTCCGGGCGCCGCTTCGCGCCGCGCAGCCTGTTGAGGCACACCGTGGTGGCAATGCGGTGCAGCAGGCTCGACGGCGCCGCGTCCTTCAGCGCGCCCTGGTAGCGAAGCAACTGCACGAACACGTCGTGCATGGCGTCCACGGCCTTCTCCTCGTCACGCAAGAGGAAGCGGCAGCGCCGGAGCACCTGGGGGCCATAGCGCCGGTAGTAGGCCTCCACATCGATTGACACCGCTCGCTCGCCTCCCTCGGTTGCCGCGGACAGGGAAACACCGCGGCCTCGGTGAACTGTCACCCGGACTTTTCAGTCCCGTGTTTCCCGGGGGCTTCCCTGGAATCAGCGCAGTGTCCATGTACCCAGGTACAATGCCGCCCCTTCGATTCGGTAAAAGCTACAAGCAAGCAGGCACACGAGCGCGAGCAAGAAGGGCCGAGCAGTGTCAGGTTGGCGATGAAATCGAGGCGGGTTCGCTGTAACTGAGAAACACAACCCCGATACTTGCCCCCTCGACCTGCCCTCCACCGCGCCCGTGCTCACCTCCAACGACTCCGCCCTGACCGGCCTGCTGAACGCGTATCTCTCAGCGCAGCTCGCCGGGAACCGGCGTGAGGCGTTGCGGCTGCTCGTGGACGAGGGACTGCTCCGAGGCATCCCCCTCCAGACGCTGCACCTGGAGGTCATCCAGCCCGCCCAATATGAAATCGGCCGGCTGTGGCAGGAGAACCGCATCTCCGTGGCGCAGGAGCACCTGGCGACCGCCGTCTCGCAGCTCGCGCTCGCGCACCTGTACCGGCACCTGCCCAGGGACCCGTTCAACGGCAAGGTCGTCCTCGTCTCCTGCGTCCGGGGCGAGCTGCATGAAATGGGCGCGCGCATGGCCAGCGACTTCATGGAGATGGCCGGCTTCGACGTGCGCTTCCTGGGCGCCAACGTTCCACCGGAGCACCTGGCCCGAATGGCGGCCGAGCTTCGCCCGGACCTGGTCGCCCTCTCCGTGACGATGACGTACCACCTGCCCGCGCTCCGCGAAGCCGTGGCGCACGTGCGCAAGACACTCCCCGATGTCCCCATCGCCGTGGGCGGCCTGGCCTTCAACTGGGCACGCGGACTGGAGGAAGAGCTGGGCGTGAACTTCTTCGGCAAGGACGCGCGGGAGTTCGTCGCGTCCGCCTGCCGGGTCCTGGGAGTCTGAAGGCACCATGGAGAGCGTGAGCAAGAGCGTGGAAGCACAGGCGGACCGGCTGGCCACCGCCTCTCAGGAGGCCCTCTATCTGGACCCCTTCTGGGCCGCCCGCTACGGCCTGGAGCGCGCGCGGCGCTTCGGTGACGAGGACGCGCGCTTCCACGTCCGCTACCTGGTGCAGGCCCTGGACGAGCACCGCGTCTCCGTCCTGGAGGGCTACGCCCGCTGGCTGCGCACCCTGCTGGTGTCGCGTGGCATGTGCTCGCGCCACCTGGACCAGCACTTCGCCGGGCTGGCCGCCGCGCTGGCCACGGCAGGGTGGGGCCCTGGCAGCGCCCCCCACGACTACGTGAGCGCCGCGCGACAGGCCCTCCGCTACCTGGAAGGTCCGGCCCAGCCGCTGGAAGAGGAGGCGCCCGAGCTCGCCCGCGCCGCCGCGGCGCGCCTCACGCTCTACATCATCCCCGAGGACCGGCCCCGCCTGGAGGAAGAGCTCCAGTTGCAGCTGTCCTACGTGGCTGACGCGCTCGCCGCCGGGAAGTCCGACCTGCTGGGCGACCATGTGCGCTGGTACGCCGGCTTCTGGCCCCGGCGCGGTTTTGGCCTCCTGGCATTTCCCAGCGTGCTGGGCATGTTGAAGTCCGTGCTGGGCTCACGTCACCCCGAAGCACGAATGCTCCTCGCCGAGGCGGGAGTGTCCTGGGAGGAGACCCGTTCATGAGGCAACTCGCCCCCACCGAGCCACTGTTCTTCGACGACCTCAGCCGCGAGGTCGCCCTGGCCTGTGACACGGGAGGCACCCTCACCTGGGTGGACGCCCGCGCCCGGAACGTCCTGGCCGCCGAGCCCGGGAAGTCCCTGCGCGCCCTGGCGGCCCAGGGCACCGAGGAGAAGGTGGACCGGCTGCTGGTCCAGGCGCGCGACGAGAAGGTGGAGGGCTGGGAGCTCATCCTCTGCCGCGACCAGACGCCCTCCACCTTCGCCTTCCGCGCCCGGCCCCATGACGGGGGCGTGCTGCTGGTGGGCAGCCTGGTGCCGGAGGACTACGGCAGCGCGCTAGAGCGGGTGAGCACCACCCTGAGCGAGGTGTCCACGCTCCACCGGGAGACGGAGCGCCAGCAGCGCGAGCTCAAGCGCCGCGCGGACGAGCTGGCCCGCCTCAACGGCGAGCTGGAGGAGTCCAACCGCGGCGTGCGCAGCCTCCACGCCGCGCTGGATGAGAAGGCTGAAAGCCTCCAGCTGGCCGCGGAAATCAAGAGCCGCGTGGTGACCAACGTCAGCCACGAGTTCCGCACCCCGCTGCACTCCATCCTCGGCCTGTCGAAGGTGCTGCTCAACCCCATCAATGGCCCCCTCAGCGACGAGCAGGAGAAGCAGGTCCAGTTCATCCGCAACTCCGCGGAGGCCCTCTTCGAGCTGGTGAATGACCTCCTGGACCTCTCCAAGATGGAGGCCGGCAAGGCGGCGCTGCGCCACAGCCGCTTCGTGGTGCACGACGTGCTCAGCGCGCTGCGCGGCATGATGAAGCCGCTCCTGCCGCCAGACGCGCCGGTGGAGCTGCGCCTGGTGGAGCCGGACGCGCCGCTGGAGCTGGAGACGGACGAGTCCCGGCTGAGCCAGGTGCTGCGAAACCTGGTGTCCAACGCGCTGAAGTTCACCGAGTCCGGCCACGTCACCGTCTCCGCCGCGCCTGGCCCCCGGGACACGGTGGTGTTCACCGTGCAGGACACGGGCATCGGCATCGCGCCGGAGCACCACGAGCGCATCTTCGAGGAGTTCTCGCAGGTGGAGAGCCACCTGCAACGCAAGGCGAAGGGCACCGGCCTGGGCCTGCCGCTGGCACGCAGGCTGACGGAGCTTTTGGGCGGCACGCTCACCCTGAAGAGCGCGCTGGGTCAGGGCGCCACCTTCACCATCACCCTGCCGCGCGTCCACATGGAGGTCACGGAGATGACCGGCCTGACGGCGCGCAGCGAGCACCTGGACCCCAGCCGGGCCCCGGTGCTGGTGCTGGAGGATGACCGGCAGACGCTCTTCCTCTACGAGAAGTACCTGGCGCGCTCCGGCTTCCAGGTGCTGCCGGTGCGCAGCACGGAGGAGGCGCGGCGCGTGCTGGAGCGCGTGCGCCCCGCCGCCATGGTGCTGGACGTCATGCTGGAGGGCGAGACGAGCTGGAGCTTCCTGGCGGACATGAAGAACAACGAGGCCACCCGCGACATCCCCATCCTCGTGGTGACGGTGACGGACCGCGAGCAGAAGGCCCGCGCGCTGGGCGCCGACGAGTTCTGGCTCAAGCCGGTGGACGAGGCGCAGCTGCTGCGCAAGCTGCAGGCCATGGCCCGCACCGGGCCGGTGGAGCGCATCCTCATCATCGACGACGATGACGTGCACCGCTACCTGCTCAAGCAGCTCCTCAAGGACATGCCCTACGTCCTGCTGGAGGCCGCTGGCGGCAAGGAAGGCGTCCAGCTGGCGCGGGACAAGTCTCCGCACCTCATCTTCCTGGACTTCGTGCTGCCGGACATCACCGCCTTCGACGTGCTGGACGAGCTGAAGGCGGACCCGCGCACGCGGGAGGTCCCCGTCATCCTCCACACCTCGCACGAGCTGAAGGAGGACGAGCGCACGCGGCTGGCGAAGGAGACGGCCGCCATCCTGTCCAAGCACACGCTGAGCCGCGAGGTGGCCATCACCCGCATCCGGGACGCGCTGTCCAAGGCGGGCCTGGGCTCCCAGGCGCTGCTGCAGGAGGCAAGCCGCCGTGGTTGAGCCCCGCCAGGCCACCGTCCTCAACGTCAACGACGACGACGCCAATCGCTACCTCGTCAACCGCCTGCTGTCGCTGGCGGGCTACAACGTGCTGGAGGCGGCCACCGGCATGGCCGCGCTGCTGCTGGCGCAGCAACACCGCCCGGACGTCGTCATCCTCGACGTGAAGCTGCCGGACATCAGCGGCTACGAGGTCTGCGAGCGGCTGCGCGCCGACCCGCACACCGCCTCCATGGCGGTGCTGCACACCTCCGCCACCTTCGTCACCTCCGACAAGAAGGTGCGCGGCCTGGAGGGCGGCGCGGACGCCTACCTCACGCAGCCCTTCGAGGGCGCGGAGCTCGTCGCCACGGTGAAGTCGCTGCTCCGCCTGCGCCACGCGGAGCAGGTGGCGCGCCACCGCGCCAACGAGCTGGCGGAGATGGACCGCCGCAAGGACGAGTTCCTGGCCATGCTGGGGCACGAGCTGCGCAACCCGCTGGCCGCCATCATGACGGCCATTGGCATCCTGGAGCGCAGGCCCGCCGGCGATGACAAGGACGCGCGCATGCGCGGCATCATCCAACGCCAGGCGACCCACCTGGCGCGGCTGGTGGATGACCTGCTCGACGTCAGCCGCATCACCCGCGACAAGGTGGAGCTGCGCCCAGGCCGCGTGGACCTGGTGCCCGTGCTGCGGCAGGTGCTCCAGGTCATGCAGCCCCTGGCGGAGTCGCGCGGGCTGGGCCTGGACGTCACCCTGCCCTCCGGCCCGCTCTGGCTGCGGGCGGATGCCACGCGGCTGGAGCAGATCTTCACCAACCTGCTCGACAATGCCCTCAAGTACACCGACGCGGGCCGCGTCCGCCTGCACGTGGAACAGGAAGGCGTGGACGGCTCGGCCCAGGCGGTGGTGCGGGTGCAGGACTCTGGCATCGGCATCCCGCCGGAGGTCCTGCCGCACATCTTCGAGCTGTTCGCGCAGGCGGACACCTCGCTGGAGCGCACCCGCGGTGGCCTGGGCATTGGCCTGACGCTGGTGCGCAAGCTGGTCCAGCTCCACGGCGGCGAGGTGACGGCGCGCAGCGACGGCCCCGGCCACGGCAGCGAGTTCGTGGTGAAGCTGCCGCTGGACCCCACGCTGGGCGCGCCCGCGCCCGCGCGCAACGCGGTGGACCTCCGCCGCGCCCGGCGCGTCCTGGTGGTGGAGGACAACCCGGACGCGCGTCAGGCCATGCGCGACCTGCTGGAGCTGTGGGGCCACCAGGTGACGGTGGCGCCGGACGGCCTCCAGGGCGTGGCGCTCGCGGTGTCGCAGCCACCCGAGCTGGCGCTGGTGGACATCGGCCTGCCAGGGTTGGACGGCTACCGGGTGGCGCAGACGCTGCGCGCCCAGGTGGGCAACGGCATCCGGCTGGTGGCCATGACGGGCTACGGCGACCCGGAGGGGCGGGACCAGGCGCTGCGCGCCGGGTTCGACCGGCATCTCATCAAGCCCGTGAAGCCTGACGAGCTGGACAGAATCCTCTCCGAGCTGTGAGGGATTGAAGCGACAGGGGTCAGCGGCGGTTCAACGCGTTGGCCACCAGTCCCAGCAGCTTCACCTTCGCGGGCTCCAGCGGACGCACGGTGCGCAGCAGGCGCCGCACCTCGGGGCGCTCCTGTGGAGCGGTGGACGCCTCGCCAGGGCGCGCGACACCGTTGACGGCGTTCGCCGAGAGCCCCAGGAGCTCATCCGCGGAGACGTGCAGTTCGTGGCACAGCTTCAGCAGCGTCTGCACGCTGGGAAGCATTCCGCCGCGTTCCAGGCGCCCGTAGACCTCGGTGGCCACATCGATACGCTCGGCCACGTCCGCCTGGGTGAGCTCCAGGCGGGTGCGAGCAACGCGCGCAGCAGCTCCGATGGTGGTTGCGAGTTTCTTGTCCATGCCTTACCGACCCGAAACGTTTGGCCGCTGGCATAGGACGTATGGGGGCAGACAGACAGAACTTGCCGGGTCAGCCTCCAATTGTCCACCCATAGGGTTGCTGTGCACGAGGTGGACTCGCGGAGTCCATCCACGACGCGCGGCGAGGGCCTTTTCTCGACGGAGAACGTCGGGTGAGGGGCCTCCGCGAGCCTCCCGAACCCACGCGGTCTCCGGGCTGGCGGGAGAACCTGCTGCGTTGTGCGGCGACTTTCCTACGGTTCCGTCGAGTCCTGCACGCTGTCCCGCCCTCTAGGGTTGGTTCATGTTTTCAGCGTGCGCATAAGCGGTTCGCCACGCCTCATATCTATCCGGAAATACAGGACTTGATGAAGGACGGGAGACCCCACCGGGTGTGCGAATCCTTGGTGGGCTGATACCGGGGGTGTTTCCAGACTCAGGTGAACGAGCGCGGTGGCGAGCCGGCGGGTACGCTGGGGGCCGATGGCGGTCGGCCGGAATCTGCTGGTGAAGCTGTGCGTGGCGATGGGCGTGGTGGCGCTGCCGCTGCTCGTCGTCATCCTGGGGTTCGTCCTGCCGCAGCTGCGGGAGCAGCTTCGCGAGGACCGCATCCTGGGACTGCGGCAGGCGGTGGAGACGGCCTACGGCGTGCTGGAGGTCCATGAGGCCCGGGAGCGGTCGGGCGCGCTGACGCGGCAGGAGGCGCAGGCGCAGGCGGCGGCGCTGCTGGAGCAGCTGCGCTACTCGCGGGTGGAGTACTTCTGGGTCAACGACCTGGACACGCGGCTCGTGATGCATCCGCACCTGCCGGACATGCTGGGCAGGGACTTGAAGGGCTACCGCGACGTGCGCGGCAAGCCGGTGTTCGTGGACATCGTCACGCTGGCGCGAGCGCAGGGCGAAGGCGCGGTGTCCTACGAAGCGACGCGGCCGGGCTCGCCGGAGGCCATTCCGAAGGAGAGCTACGTGAAGCTCTTCGCGCCCTGGGGCTGGGTGCTGGGCACGGGCGTGTACGTGGAGGACCTCGAGCGCGAGGTGGCGGCGGTGCGCCAGCGCATCCTCCTGGCGGTGGGCGGCGCGCTGGTGCTCGCGCTGCTGGCCGGCGCCTACCTGTCGCGCCGGGTGGTGCGGCCGGTGCGTGAGCTGGCGCAGGCGGCGCACCGGGTGGCGCGCGGGGATTTGGAGACCCGGGTGGAGGTGCGCTCCTCGGATGAGGTGGGCCAGCTGGCGGCGGCCTTCAACACCATGGTGGCGGGGCTGCGCGAGGTGGTGGCGGCGCTGGTGGATGCGGCGGGCGCCACGGCGGCGGACGCGGAGCGCATCCGAACCTCCGCGGAGGCGTTGTCGGCGACGACGCGGGAGCAGTCGGACTCGCTCCAGCACGCGGCGCGGACGGTGCAGGACATGAGCGCGCGCGTCTCCCAGGGAGCGGAGGCGGCGCGCACGGCGGCGAAGACGGCGGCGGACAATGGACAGGTGGCGCGCGAGGGTGGCGCGGCGGTGGGCCAGGCGCGGCGGAAGATGGCGCAAATCGTGGAGGTGGTGGAGGAGGCGGCGCGGACGGTGGAGCGATTGCAGACCTCCGGCCGGGTGACGGCGGAGATGTTGCGGCTCATCCAGCAGGTGGCGGAGGAGACGCAGTTGCTGGCGGTGAACACCGCGATTGAAGCGGCGCGCGCGGGCCAGCACGGCAAGGGCTTCGCGGTGGTGGCCGGCGAGGTGCGCAAGCTGGCGCACCGGACGCGGGATGCGGCGGGGCAGGTGCAGACGCTGCTGGGCCGGAGCGAGGCGGACACGCGGGCGGCGGCGGACCTGATGCGCCAGGGCACCACGGCGGTGCACGAAGGACTGGGCCTGTCCTCGGCGGCGGGAGACGCGCTGTCGCGGCTGCTCGCCGGCGTGAATGAGATTGGCGGCAAGGTGGAGCGGATGGCGGACGAGAACACGCGCCAGTCCGAGTCAGGGGAGCGCATCGCCGGGAGCATCCAGGCGCTCTCGGTGCGCTCGACGGAGTCGGTGGCCGGCGTGCAGCAGATTGCCCGCTCCGTGGAGGATTTGCGGGCGCGGGCCTCCAAGCTGAAGGAGCTGGCCGGGCGCTTCACGGCGCGGGGGTGAATGGTGCGCGGTACGCTTGGTCGCTATCCTTTAAGGAATGCGCCACGAACGGTGCTTGCTCTTCGCCACCCTCTGGTTCGCCGCGTGCGCTGGCACCCCTGGATGCCCCGTGAAGCCGAGCACTATGGCTTCGCGAACGCTACCAGCCGGCGTGTCTGGGTCCGAGGGCCCTGGGAGGCCATTTCCCCTTCCGATGACATTGACGTGGTCATCGACCAACTCTGCCCCGCCATCATGCGGCTACCGGGCGCGACGGACGGCGACTATGGCCAGGAGTACTGCGGGGCGCTCTATACCCTGGGCGATGGCATCTACCACGCGAGCTTCCCGTCCCCACTGGGTACGAAACGCCCGGTGGGCCCCAGCAGGCGAACGACCTGCTACGCGCCCATGAGCGTCCAGGACACACGCGGCCGGGCATCAGTCATCGCCGACTATCACAGCCACCCCTGGTCACCGTCCCCCATGTCGGAAGAGGACCGCAGGGCGAACACCCAGCGGTACTTCATCCGCATCCAGTTTGATGCCCGGTGCATCGTCCATAAGCTCGTCCCCCATGCGAATGAGGCCCGGCCTAGCGAACTATACGTCCGGGAGGCTCAGCAATGGAGGCTCGTTGGACGCATCCTTCCCGAAGACAAGGCCACCGGCCGCATCACCACGGTGACGGAATGAAGTCCAAGCTCCTTGCACTCTGCATGTTGCTGTCCGGATGTGTCCCCCGCTCCGCGACGCTCCCACGCGCCGCACCGGAAGAAGCCGCGTGGTTCAAGTTCCCGGACGCGCTTCCTGCTGACGGCCGACACGCGCTTCCTTCGGCCACGGCGGCCGCCATCCAGTTGGCGATGGATGATTTCCGTCCCAGGCACGTTCGCCTTCCGGGCAACGCCTCCCCCGCGGAGGTCTGTTTGAACCAGCGGCAGTCCTATGACGTGAGGACCTCCCCCATGCCAGAAGGCATCCTCCTCGTTCGTTTCTCCGTCAGCTCAGGTGCCTGCATGCAAGAAGGCCCCGTCACCGACATGGGCGCCACCTATACGGTGGACACTCGCGCGTGGCGCATCCTGGCGGTGCAGCAGCCATGACGCACTCTGGGCCACTTTCGCTCCTCGTGCTCGGAGCCCTGTCGATGGGCTGCGCCACGACCGCGCCGATCCTTCCCCGAGCGACACCCGAAGAAGCAGCGGGGTTCACCTTCCCACTCGAGCTCCCATCGGAAGGGATGCTCCACCTGGAAGGGAACACCGCCGCGGCCATTCAGCTCGCCATGGATGACTTCAGGCCACGCGGTGCAGCCATCCCCCCGGGTGTTCGCCCCGACGAGGCCTGCCTCTACCTGCCTCAGTCCTACGACGTGACTTCCGCACCGGGGCCGGAGGGCGTGGTCTTGGTTGAGTTCCAGCAGAACGACACCGCTTGCCCGCCTTCACTCGCGCTCTCCGTGGAAGCCATCTCCGGCAAGCCGCTTCGGGAGATCACGACCTACGCCGTGGACGTCCGGGCCATGCGCATCCTGGCGGTGGGCGTCCAGACTCGACCCAGGCCCTGACTGACGGCCTCTTCCGTCGGCGGTAGGGTCGCCACTACTACGGGCGGCCCGGCACGAACGGATGCGCAGCCGCCAGTAGCACGGCCTTGGGGAAGACTTGTGGGCAACTCAGGGCGCGCCGTGGGCGGCGCCGAGCGCGCGCCGGTCCACCTTGCCGGCGGAGGTCCTCGGAAGGGCGTCCACGAAGCGAACCAACCTGGGCGTCTTGTAGCGCGCGAGCCGTCCGTCGCAGAAGCGCAGCAGGACCTCCGCCGAAGGCGCGGTGCCCGGCCGGGCGACGACGAGCGCGCGCGGCGTCTCCCCCCACTTCGGGTCCGCCACGCCGATGACGGCGACCTCGGCCACGTCGGGGTGCCCCGCGAGGACGCTCTCCACCTCCGATGGGTAGATGTTCTCACCGCCGGAGATGATGAGGTCCTTGCTGCGACCCACGATGCGGAAGCAGCCCTCCGCGTCCCGCGTGGCCAGGTCGCCAGTGTGCAGCCAGCCGTCCGCGAAGGTGCGGGCGGTGTCCTCGGGCCGACGCCAGTAGCCAGCGCACAGGTGAGGGCCTCGCAAGAGCAGCTCGCCCACGTCGCCCGGCTGCGTCTCACCGTCGATGCGGGCCTCGACGTGGAACAGGGGCACCCCCACCGCGCCCGGCTTGCGGCGCACGTCTTCCGGCGGAAGCCAGAAGTTGTTGGGGCCCGCCTCGGTGAGGCCATACCCCGTCTTGAAGTCCACGCCCCGAGCGAAGAAGCGCTCGAAGACAGGCTCCGGGCAGGGCGCGCCGCCGCTGATGACCAGCTTGAGGCGTGAGAGGTCCACGGCATCGAAGCGCGGGTGGCGCTGCATCTCGATGAACATGGTGGGAACGCCGAAGAAGAGGCTCACCACGCCCCGCTGCACGAGGTCGAACACGCCCTCCACGTCGAAGCTCCGGCACACCACCGATGCGCCGCCGACGTAGGCCAGCGGCGCGGTGAAGACGCTGAGGCCGCCCGCATGGAACAGCGGCGCATTGAGGATGGCCACATCATCGGCGGTCAGTCCCCAGCCCATCACCGTGTTCACCGCGTTGGCGGTGATGGAGCGGTGCGTGAGCACCGCGGCCTTCGGCAGCCCGGTGCTTCCACCTGTGTAGCAGAGCACCCACGGGGCATCCGCCTCCAGCTCCAGCGGAGGAAGAGGCGCGTCCCGCTGCGTGTCGCGCTCGGAGAAGGCGCGCTCGCCCGGCCCTGGAGCCGCGAGGCTGAGCCAGTGACGCACGAAGGACGCGCCAGGCCGCACGGCGTCCACCTGGGCGCGGAACTCCGGCCCGGAGACGAACACGGAAGGCTCTGCATCGGCGAGCAGCCCACCCAACTCCGCGGCGCTCAGCCGCCAGTTGAGCGGCTGAAGGACGGCGCCCAGCTTCGCGCACGCGAAGAAGAGGTCGAGGAACTCGACGCAGTTGTAGGCGAGCACGGCGACCCGGTCCCCTCGTCCCACGCCCAGCCCATGGTGGAGGAAGGCGGCGGTACGCGAAGCCGCATCGTTCCATTCCCGAAAGGAGATGCGCCGCTCGCCATGGTCGGCGTCAATGAGGGCGGTACGCTCAGGGGCCAGCGCGGCACGCCGGGCCAGCCAGTCATGGACGATGGGCATGGTCTCCACGCTAGCTGAGGAGGCCCCGCGGCGCTCCGGTTGGAGGTTTGAATGGAGTTTGAGTCTACCCTCCACTGTGCAAGGTAGACTCAAACTCCCCTCAAACTCGCTGGGTTCACGCATGATGCAAGGCCAAGGAGCCAGGGAAAAGACGCATCGACCTTGTCGCTTCCATTGACGCCTGCCTCCGTCCAAAAGAAGCCGCGCGGCCACTTATGAGTCCCTTCTGGCGGAAGCTGCTCATCGCAATGGCCTTCCTGTTGTGCGCGGAAGCAGGAGCCGCCTCCACACGGCTGCCGCGCGCCGAGCGCACCCGCCGCGCGAAGTCCTCCGCCACCCTGGAACAGTCACTCCTCGCGGCCGTGCGGGACACGGGCTTCGACCAGGTGCTCGACTTCAAGCGCGCCGGTGCGCGCATCGCCCATGTGCCCTACGTCGACGTCGCCGTCATTGAACTGGACGCCCGGAGCCGTCCCACTGCCGCCGCCAACGTGCTGCTGTCTCGCGACTACCCGACTGGCGTCATCGTCCCCATCGACGTCGCAACGCTGGGCACCACGGCGGTGCGCTACTCGGCGTGGAATCTGGACCGCTGGGACAGCGGCGCCCAGGACACCACCCCCACGGAAGCCCTGGTCCCCGGACGAGACAAAGCGCCGCTCCGCTTCATGGCGCCGTACCCCGCCTCGCTCTTCAAGTTGCTCATCGCCTTTCGCGTCCTCCGGTGGGTGGACCAGGGTCACCTCACGCTGGACCAGCCCTGGCGCTTCCTCCGGGACACCGAGGACAAGGGTACGCGCCTGATACGTGACTGGCTGGAGCCGATGGTGACTGAATCGGACAACACCGCCACCGAGGCCCTGGTGAAGCTGCTCCACGCGCAAGGCGCGATGGCGGGCCTCAACGCGGAGCTGGCGGCGCTGGGCCTGGACACACTGCAAATCCACGGCACGTCCCCGGTGACGGGCCGGAGCTGGAACCCCGGCCAGATTCACATGACGGCGCTGGATACCGCGCGGCTGTTGCTGCTCATCGAAGGAGGCCCCGGCGTCCTCTGGCGCACCGCCTCCGGCCGCGAGGTGACGGCGAAGGCGCTCTCTGGCGCGTCCAGGGCCCACCTCCAATCCCTGCTCGCCGACCAGGCCCTGCATGAAGCGCTGTCCTCCACGCTGCTGTGCGGAGACGCCCGCGTGGAGCCAGGCATCCCCGCGGCGGTCCCAACGCGCTGGGTGCACCCCGAGGACGGCACGGTGACAGCGGCGGAGACCGCCTTCGGCCGGGACACGCGCCCCTGCAACGCGACGGCGGAGGTCACCTTCCTCCACAAGACAGGGCTGACGGAGAACTACGGCAGCGACGGCGGCATCATCCGCGCCCTGCCCGGCAAACCCTGGCGCCGATACATCGTCGTGTTCCTGTCCAACCTGGGCTACCGCTACTACGACGCGAAGGTGGCTGACGCGGCTGACTTCGCGAAGGGCGAAGACGGCTTCCCTTACGTCAGCACGTCCATCAGCTACACGCAGCGCATCCCAGCCCTGGGCCGCCGCATCGACGCGATGATGCGGGAGCGCCAGCGAGCCCGGCCTCCGCCCCCGAAGGACGCCGCGCGCCAACAAGCGCCCCGCCCCGCTCGATAGGCAAGGGGGCGCTCGAACAGGGAGCGCACGCCCTCACGGCACCAGCACCAGCTTTCCCACCGTGCCGCCGGACTCCAGGGCCCGGTGCGCGTCCGCCACCGCGTCCAACGGATACGACTTCACCGGTGGCGGCACCAGCTTCCCCTCCTCCAGCCAGCCCAGGAGCCGCGCCATGGACTCCTCCAGCACGGCGCGCTGCTCGAACAGGTACGACAGGTTGAACGCCAGCACGCTGGTGTTGTCATTGGTGAGCGTCAGCGGATCAAACCGCGGCGTCCTCAACCAGTCCCAGGCCAGCTTCGCGTAGTTCGGCCGGCCTCCCGTGCGCGGCAGCATGGAGTGGAAGCCGTAGATGACGAGCTTCCCCGGCGACGCCAGGTGCTTGTAGCTGTCGCGCAGCGTGGACGGCCCGTTCGCGTCCAGCACCACGTCATACCCTCGCGGCGCCGCCCGCTCCGCCGCGGCCCACAAGGCCTCCCGGCTCTTGTCGATGACGACCGCCGCCCCCTGCGCGAGCGCCGTCTCCACCTTGTGCGTCCCACCCACC
>NZ_JABXEP010000369.1:0-712 GCF_013372605.1 Myxococcus sp. AM009 | reverse complement strand
GCGTGAATGCAAGCGTGCCGGTCGCAAGTTCCTGTACTGGAAGCAGGCTGCGCCGTCCGAATCGATTCGGATGAATCCGGTTGAGAATTGGTCGCAGCCGTCGGAAATCGCCAGCCGCGTCTCCCAACTGATGGAAGAAGGCCCTTTCCGCGACTTTGCCTTCCTCTTCATCGACCGCGCAGTCAAGGGTGAGCTGTACGTCGGCGACAAGCCGAACCTCCGCTCGATCCTGAATTACGCACAGTCCGGCATCAATGGTCTGCTCGATCGATGCCTGCGCCGATTCTTTCCGGAAGCGGGCATGCTCGACTGGGAAGACGAGGCCAGAGGCTTTCTGCAGCGCATCGCCCAGAAGGGCGGGGTGGATACTCTGCAGGGGATGGTTCAGCTCTACGTCGACACCTTCGCAAAGAAGGGCCTCGGCCACGAGACGATCGACGGCCTGGTGGCCACCTTCGTGCACGATCGCGAGCACTACATGCGGATCATCGCCTCGGCGCTGCCGCTGCTGCAGATGCTGGCTACCGGCGAAACCGGTCTCATGCTCGCGCCGAAGGCCGACGATTTCACGGATGACCGTGAGATCTGGGATATCGAGCGCGTGATCAAGCAGAAGGCCGTCCTGTACGTTGGCCTGGATTCGATGTCCAACAGCATCGTCGCCAAGGCGATCGCTTCCATGCTGCTGGCCGACGTGGCTTCTGTCGCGGGC
>NZ_JABXEP010000368.1:0-714 GCF_013372605.1 Myxococcus sp. AM009 | reverse complement strand
GGACCGCGACCGAACAGAAGCTGGCGTCCATCTTCACCGAGGTGCTCAATGTCGAGCGCGTCGGGCTCGACGGAGACTTCTTCGAGCTGGGCGGCCACTCGCTGCTGGCCACGCAGTTGGTGTCGCGAGTGAGGGAGGAACTCCAGGTAGAGCTCCCGCTACGAGACATCTTCGAGTCCTCCACCGTGGGGAAGCTGGCTGAACGGATCGACGCTTCACGCGGTACGGCAGAGGCCGCGGTCCGAGCACCACCCCTGACGCGCGCGTCTCGGAGCGATGCGCTGCCGTTGTCATTCGCGCAGCAGCGGTTGTGGTTCCTCGACCAGTTGGAGCCAGGCAGCCCGTTCTACAACGTCCCCTCGGTGGTGAAGCTGATTGGGCGTCTGCAATCGACCGCGTTGGAGGCCAGCTTCGGTGAACTCGTACGGCGGCACGAGTCATTGCGCACGACGTTCCGTGTCAGTGGTGGTGAACCCGTACAGGTCATCGCAACGGAGCCGCTGCGGCCTTTCCATCAGCTCGACTTCAGCGAGTTGGAAACGGAGCGCGAATCCGCGGTCCGGAGCTGGATCGAAGTGGAGGTTCAGCGCCCGTTCAACCTGGAGGTGGGCCCGCTGCTGAGGGCGACGCTGCTGAGAGAGGGGGAGGAAGCGCACGTGCTGGTGCTGGTGATGCACCACATCGTGTCGGACGGGTGGTCAATGGGCGTGCTGG
>NZ_JABXEP010000367.1:0-721 GCF_013372605.1 Myxococcus sp. AM009 | reverse complement strand
GTTTGCGGGGTAATTGTCCTTTTCGTGCATTTTCTTACGGTTTCCCCGCAGAGCCTTTATTCATAAGGGCCCCAGGTCTCTGCCGACAATTGTCTGCTGCCCTCCAGTGACTTCGGGAGTACGATATTCGCCCGCGATTTCGGATCGCGCCACCTTGACGGGGGCACAAGATGCCGGGCTTGGAATTTCGCTATGTGGGGAAGGACTCCTTGCCCACGCGGTTGTCAGAGTTCGACGTCGACCGCTACTTCGCGCTGACCGAGAGCGATGTCGTCGCGATCAACCAGAAATTCCGGCGTGACGGCCGCGCCGGGGCCGCCATCCAACTGGTCTTTCTTCGCGCCAGCGGTCATACCCTCGACCAACTCAACACCCTTCCCCGGCAGTTGCTGCGCTATATCGGCGCCAGGCTGGGGGTGTCGACGCCAACCATTGCTTCGCTGCGCACCATTTATCAGCGATACAAGACCCTTTACGAACATCAGGTTTGGGCATGCGACTACCTTGGCCTGACGCGGCTTGATGGCGACCAGTGGGCTGGGCTGGAAGCCTGGATGCGGCAGGATGCCGCCGAATCGCTGACGATCGATGAGTTGCTCCAGCACGCTCACTTCTGGCTGTATGAGCGACGGATTCTGATCCCTTCCACGCGCGCACTGCTGGATATTGCCCGTTCCATTTGGGCCGGCATCGAGCGCGAATTGCTGGCCATGATTGAGGC
>NZ_JABXEP010000366.1:0-492 GCF_013372605.1 Myxococcus sp. AM009 | reverse complement strand
TGCCTGGGCGTGAGCGCGCTGGTGGGCGCGGCGAGCCTCGTGCTGGGCGGGCGGCTTCCGTGGACGTCCCTGGCCACGGGCCTGCGCGTGTGGTGGGTGGGGGACTTGATGGGCGTGCTGGTGGTGGCGCCGGCGCTGATGCTGTTCAAGCGGTGGTCCTGGCCGCGGCGGGGCGGCGAGGCGGTGGTGCTCGCGGGGCTCACCACGGTGCTGGGCGGCGCCATCTTCTTCGTGCCGGAGCTGCCGCACAGCGCGGCGCACGCGGCCGCCTTCCTCCTCTTCCCCATGTCCGCCTGGGCCGCGCTTCGCTTCGGTCCTCGGGGCGCGGCGGCGGCCACGCTGTGCATCGCCGCCGCTTCCATCGTGGGCACCGCGCGCGGGCAGGGGCCCTTCGCCACGGATGACCTGACGCAGGACCTGCTGGTGCTGCAGCTCTTCATCGCCGCCAACGCCGTCACCGGGCTGCTGCTGGCGGCGGCGAGCACCGAGCGT
>NZ_JABXEP010000365.1:0-753 GCF_013372605.1 Myxococcus sp. AM009 | reverse complement strand
GGTGGACCTGGAGTCGGCGGGCGGGGACGCGCAGGTCGTCGCGCTGGAGGAGGTGCTCACGCGGGGCGCTGGCGAGGGCGAGGAGCAGCTCGTGCTGCGCGGCGGGCGCCGGTTCGTTCCCCGGCTCGCGCCGAGCCCCCTTCCCCCTGCGAGGACGGCGCCGCTGGAGGCGGCGGCGACGTACCTCGTCACGGGAGGCCAGGGCGAGCTCGGGCTGCACGTGGCGCGCTGGATGGTGCGGCAGGGCGCGCGGCATGTGGTGCTGACGGCTCGCAGCGCCTTCCCGGAGCGGGCAGATTGGGATGCCCTCGCGGCGGGCGGTGGGGACGTGGCCGCGCGCATCCTGGCCGTGCGGGAGCTGGAGGCCGCGGGCGCCACGGTGGTCCTCGCGCGCACGGATGTGTCCCGGCGCGAACAGATGGCGGAGCTGCTGGAGCAGGTGCGCACGACGATGCCCCCGCTCAAGGGCGTGGTGCACGCGGCGGGGGTCTCCACGCACGCGCGGCTGCGGGAGCTGGATGCCTCCGCGCTCGATGCCGTGCTGGCGCCGAAGGTGGAGGGGGCGTGGCATCTCCACGCGCTGACGCGGGACGCTTCGCTGGACTTCTTCGTCCTCTTCTCGTCCATCTCGGCGGTGTGGGGCTCGGTGGGCTCCGGGCACTACGCCGCGGGCAACGCGTTCCTGGATGCGCTCGCGCAGCACCGGCGTGCGCTGGGGTTGCCGGCGACGAGCATCAACTGGGGGCCGTGGGC
>NZ_JABXEP010000364.1:0-777 GCF_013372605.1 Myxococcus sp. AM009 | reverse complement strand
GCCCCAGCACCCCCACCGCCGTGGCGATGCCCACGCCGAGCACCGCCCGCTCATGGCGGTAGCCGCCGCGGGCGCGCACCAGGTCCGCCAGCAGGTGGCCACCATCCAGCGGCTGCATGGGCAGCAGGTTGAAGAGCCCCCAGCCGATGTTGACCCACAGGAACTGCCGCACGCCCTGGTCCACCAGGCCGCCCGGCGCACCCAGGGGAACGAGCTGCGACAGGCCCCAGGCGAGCCCGCCCGCCAGGAAGCCGATGCCCGGCCCGGCGAAGCTCACGAAGGCCGACTGCGGGTGGGTGAGGTGCGCGGCATCGTGCGCCTGCGTGGTGCCGCCCATGCCGTGCAGCTCGATTTCGGCGTCGCAGCCGTGGCGGCGGTAGGCCAGCGCATGCCCCAGCTCATGGAGCAGCACCGACACGAAGACGATGCCCACCCACAGCGCGAGCCGCGCGGGCTCGGAGATGAGCGTCCAGCCCGTCGCCAAGGCGACGAGGAAGAAGAGCGGATGGAGCCGGACGGGGAATCCGGCCACGTGGAAGTGGGGCCGCATGGACCTCCGACTGTAACGGGCATGCCCGCGCCGCGCCCGGCGAAGGGGGCGGGGCGCGGCGTACCCCGGGTCGATGACGCGGGGCTCCATGCAGGGCCATGACCTTGGCATGACATGGCTTCAGTGACATGCCGACCGTGGCGTCCTCCCCAGCGCGGCGTGGATGTGGGGACGGGGCCTCGCGAAGCACGAGAAGTGAGATAGAGTCTCGACACACCCCTGTTTCC
>NZ_JABXEP010000363.1:0-799 GCF_013372605.1 Myxococcus sp. AM009 | reverse complement strand
CAGTTTCTATTTCAGTCCGGCGTCTACTGTCAAGCTGCTGTTTTCGCCGTCCTGCTGGCTTCCGGAGTCTTCAGCGCCGCCCAGTGGCTTCCGCTGCTTTCTTCCGGAGGGGCGCGGCTTCTACCGCCTTGCCGCCCTCCCTGTCAACCGCTGCTTTCCGTTGACTCCCTCGACGCGTCCGCCCTTCCTTCCGGGCTGCTTCGTCGGGGGCGCGGTTTCTACCACCACCGCGTCTCCTGTCAACTCGCTGCGTTGACCGCCGTATTCCATATTTTCTTACCGACCCACTCAAAGCGGATCCGCGCCAGCGCGCGGGCTTCTTCGTGAGCTTTGGGGCTTCTACCACCACCGCCCCTGGGATCAACTTTTCAGGCCGACCCTTCTATTTCCTGCGGCTGCTCCGTCGAAGTGCTTGGATCAGCCATCCGTCGGAAGGGCGCGGCTTCTACCACCGCCGCGTCCAGGGTCAACAATCATCAGCGACCCTTTTATTCTGCTGTCAGCGCTCCGCCCGGATCTGCGTCGGGCGGGGCGCGGCTTCTATCCCCGCGACGCGCGACCTGTCAATCGCCTCTTCGTTCGCTCCCGCACATTCGTGAGCAGCGGATCCACCAGGCTCAGCCGCCAGCCACTTCCTGGAGTGCCGCCTCCACTCCGGACAGCAGCTCCTCGAGCGCCTCATCAGAGATGGTCAGCGCCGGCGCGATGTACACGGTGTCCCCCATGGGCCGCAGGTAGAGCCCTCGGCGGCGCGCGGCCTCGTACACTCGCCATCCGCCCCGGGCGAGGTACCCCCCCC
>NZ_JABXEP010000362.1:0-836 GCF_013372605.1 Myxococcus sp. AM009 | reverse complement strand
GACGCGGTGGCGGTGGCGTTCGAGACGGAGCGGCTGACGTACCGGGAGCTTGAGGCGAGGGCCAACCAGGTGGCGCACCACTTGAGGGCCATGGGGGTGGGGGCGGAGTCGCTGGTGGGCGTGTGCCTGGAGCGCTCGGTGGACGTGGTGGTGGCGCTGCTGGGCGTGCTGAAGGCGGGCGGGGCCTACGTGCCGGTGGACCCGGCGTACCCGAAGGAGCGGCTGGGGTGGATGCTGGAGGACACCGGGGCGTCGGTGCTGCTGACGCACGAGAAGTGGAAGACGGTGCTTCCGGCCAGTGGCGCGAGAGTCGTGTGCCTGGACAGCGCGGCGGCGGAGGTGTCGAAGCAGCCGGTGACGAAGCCGGCGGTGCGAGTGGGGCCGGAGTCGCTGGCGTACGTCATCTTCACGTCGGGAAGCACGGGGCGGCCGAAGGGTGCGATGAATGCGCACGGGGGCGTCGTCAACCGGCTGAAGTGGATGCAGGAGGAGTACGGGCTGAGTGGGGCGGACGTGGTGCTGCAGAAGACGCCCTTCAGCTTCGACGTGTCGGTGTGGGAGTTCTTCTGGCCGCTTTTGGCTGGGGCGAAGCTGGTACTGGCGAGGCCCGGAGGGCACCAGGAGCCGGCGTACCTGGTGAAGCTGATGAAGGCGGAGGGCGTGACGACGGTGCACTTCGTGCCGTCAATGCTGCGCGCCTTCGTGGAGGAGCCAGGGCTGGAGGGGTTGGGAAGCCTGAGGCGGGTGGTGTGCAGCGGCGAGGCGCTGAGCGCGGAGCAGGTGAAGAAGGCGTATGCGCGGCTGCCCGCCCCGGTGCGGGTACACAACCTCTACGG
>NZ_JABXEP010000361.1:0-859 GCF_013372605.1 Myxococcus sp. AM009 | reverse complement strand
CACCGGCACCGGCCGCATGCTCCCGTCCAGCACGTACACCCGCGTGTTTCCCAGCGGCCTGCCCAGCGGCACTGTCGCGGGCGACGTCACCCGGCGCGGCGACTCCACGCGCCCCGCCAGCACGCCCACCGTCGCCTCCGTCGGGCCGTAGTGGTTGTACACCTCGCACTCCGGCGCCAACGCGTGCACCTGCTCCACCAGGCTCCACGACGCCGCCTCTCCTCCCAACACCAACCGCTTCCTCGGCACCACCCGCACCGGCTCCGCCGCGCTCAGCAGCGCCGCGAAGTGCGACGGCACCACCTTCGTGCACTCCACCCCGTGCTTCTCGAAGTACTCCGCGACTCCCGACGGGCTGCTCGCCCGCTCCTGCGTCAAGACGTGCAGCTCGCCGCCCACGCTCAGCGCGGGAAACAGCACCGTGTTCCCCAGGTCCGCCGCCAGCGTCGACACCAGCGCGAAGCTGCGGCACTCCTCCAGCCGCAGCCGCGCTATCGCCGCCTGCACGTAGTTGCTCAACTGCCCGTGCGACACCCCCACGCCCTTCGGACGCCCCGTGCTCCCCGACGTGAACAGCACGTACGCCAACTGCTCGGGCGCCACTGGCACACCCACGCCTGTCACCGGCTGTCCCGCGCGCGCCGCGTCCTCCACCAACACCCGGCGCGCACGCGTCCCTTCGAAGACCGCCGCGTGCCTCGCCTCCGTCACCACCACCCGCGCGCCGACTTCCTCCACCAACGCCCGCAGCCGCGCCTCCGGCTGGCCCGCGTCCAACGGCACGTAGGCGCCTCCTGACTTCAGGATGCCCAGCATCGCCGCCACCCACTCCACGCCTCGCTCCAGGCACAGCCCCACC
>NZ_JABXEP010000360.1:0-880 GCF_013372605.1 Myxococcus sp. AM009 | reverse complement strand
CGGACCTCTTCCACCAGGCCGCCTCGGTGCTACTGCCCCTCTCCCAGCACCTCTTGCAATGCATTGCCTCAGCGGACGTGGTGTGGGCGGATGAGACGCCGCTGCGCGTGCTGGACGTGAAGAAGACGCGTCTGGGCTACCTCTGGACTTTCCTCACCCGGAATGACGCGGGCGAGTGGCTCATCGGCTACCGCTTCAGCATGGGCCGCGCCAGCAAGACGCCGAAGGAAGTCCTGGGTGGCACCGCGGGCGCCCTCGTGGTGGACGCCTACACCGGCTACAACGCGGTGACGCTGCCGCAGGGCCGGGTGCGCGTCGGCTGCTGGGCCCATGTGCGTCGCCGCTTCTTCGACGCGCTGGCCACCGCGCCCGAGGCGCGTGAAGCCCTGGACTTCATCCTCGAACTCTACCGGGTGGAGGCCCAGGCGCGAGAGGCGGACGTGGTGCGCACCGCAGCCCACCGCGAGCTGCGCCAGGTGCACAGCGCCCCCGTCCTCGCCGGGCTGCGCGTCTGGCTTGAAGCCCAGGCACCGCGTCACCCGCCCAAGAGTCCACTGGGCCAGGCCATCTCCTACGCCCTCAAGCAGTGGGAGGCCCTCACGCGCTTCGTGGAGAATGAGCGCCTGCCTCTCGACAACAACCGCTCGGAATCGGCGCTACGGAAAGCCGCCCTGGGCCGTAAAAACTTTCTATTCGTCGGCCACGAGGCAGCGGGGGAGAATCTCGCCGGACTCTACGCCCTGGTGGCTTCCTGCGAGGCCAACGGCGTCAACCCCGAGACGTATCTCGCGGACGTCCTGCTGCGCGTGCAGACACACCCCAACTCGCGCATCGGTGAGCTGCTACCCCACGAGTGGAAGCGGCGACGCGCCGCCGACCC
>NZ_JABXEP010000035.1:0-58418 GCF_013372605.1 Myxococcus sp. AM009 | reverse complement strand
GCTTGGAGGGGGGCTCGGCGGGGGCCTCCGGATCGGAGGGCTGCTCCTCCTTCTCGGGAGGCACCAGGCGGATCTGCGCCTTGATCTCCACCGTCATGCCGGACATGAGCTTGAGGAACTCGTCGCGGAGCTTCTCGGACTGGAGGAAGCGGCGGAGCTCCTCGGTGACGGCGCGCGTCACCTCGTCCTTGGTCTTCTCGGCCTGGCCGAGGATGAAGCCCAGGGCCTCCTTGGGGAGCTTGAGCTGGCCCGCGAGGTTGCGGATGCCCTCCTCGGTCATGAAGAGGGCACCCAGGCCGGCCACGGCCATGCGGCGGACGAACTCCGGAACGAAGCCCGCGGGCCCGTTGGAGCCACTGGAGCGGTCCTGCCGTTCGTCGTCGTCGAGCAGCGGATCGGGCGGGAAGTCGTCGTTGCCGGCCGGGGCCATGAAGTCTCCTCGATAGTTAGCGGGCCTGCATGACCGGCAGCGGAACGCTCTTGATGCTCTGGGCGGAGACGCGCCCCGCGATGTTCCGCGCGACGTCCTGGAAGGCCTTCGCCTCCGGGCTGTCCTTGGCGCTTACGACCACCGGAACGCCGGAGTCTCCAGACTCCCGCACCTTCAGGTCCAGCGGGATTTCGCCGAGGAATGGAATCCCGAACATCTGCGCGGCCTTACGACCGCCGCCGTGGTTGAAGATGGGCGTGGTGTGCGAGCAGTTCGGGCAGACGAACTGGCTCATGTTCTCCACGATGCCCAGCACGGGGATGTGGACCTTGTCGAACATCTGCTTGGCGCGGACCACGTCCGCGAGCGCCACGTCCTGCGGCGTGGTGACGAGCACGGCGCCCGCGGCCCGGATGGACTGGGACAGCGTGAGCGCGACGTCACCGGTGCCGGGGGGCAGGTCGAGGACGAGGTAGTCGAGCTCGCCCCAGTTCACGTCCCGGACGAGCTGCATCAGCGCGCCGTGGAGCATGGGGCCGCGCCAGATGAGCGCCTGGTCGGCCTCCACGAGGAAGCCGATGGACATGACCTTGAGGCCGTGGGCCTCCAGCGGGTTGAGCGACTTGCCGTCCGGGCTGACGGGGCGCTTGTCGCCCAGGCCGGTCATCAGGGGGACGGAGGGGCCGTAGAAGTCCGCGTCGAGCAGGCCCACCTTGGCGCCGTGCTGGGCCAGGGCGGTGGCGAGGTTGACGGCGACGGTGGACTTGCCCACCCCGCCCTTCCCCGCGCCGACGAGGATGATGTTCTTCACCTGGGGGAGGAGCGCGCCCGCGGGCATGCCTCCGCCAGCCGCGCGGACCTGGGCGCCCCACTCGATGTCGAAGGACTTGAGGCCGGGGACGGCCTTGAGGGCGGCCTCGGCGTCGGCCTGGATCTTCCCCTTCATGGGACAGGCAGGCGTGGTGAGCTCGATCTTGAGTTTCGCGGTGTCCCCGGAGACGCGGACGTCCTTCACCATTCCCGCCTTCACGAGGTCGATGTGAAGCTCGGGATCCATCACCTTCGACATCGCAGCGAGGATGTCGGCCTGGGTAACGCTCATCAGGACACCTGAAACCTTTTGGAAAACGGGCGGTTGTAAGCCGCCAGCGGGCGCGGAATCTGCCAGTCCAGGGGGGGCTGTCAACGTCGTTTAACGGGGCTGTACGCCCTGCGCACCCTGTAGGTGTCAGGCACGGCGGCCGATTGTCGGCCTGCTGAACGGGCCCATCAGGAGGGCTGGTGCGGGCACTGGCCAGAGGGATGATGGCTCGGTGCGCCGCTCGATTTCATCGTCGACGGAACGTCCTTCAAGCGCACTCTGCTGTGCCAGCACCCTCTCAATCAGCGTTGTGCTCGGTTGCACCGCGCATTCAACGCCGCTCAGCAGGTCAGTGGCCAGACGGCCCAACTGGCCATTTCTATGCGCGGTCTCTTACCCTACAAGGAAGGAAGCGTGCATATGGAAGGCTTGCGGCCAAACGATGACAGTACCCCATACTGCACAAATCCAGAAGAGGAGTTGACGCGCAACTCTCCTTCATTAACGACAAGCAGAACAGTATCGCCATTTGCAATCATTGCAACCCCACAAGAGAACACATCCGCTACGGCAACCGAGGCGACAGCCATCCCATTATACACTCTAGCCATGTCGGCTCCCTTGCCAATCCAGAATGAGACGTCAGTGTTTGCGACAATCCCAGTTGCCTCGCGCGACAACTCACGATCAAAGTCGCTCGCCGGAGCTGCCCAAATCTCAAACAACTCCCCGGAAATGCCCCAGGCGCCCTTGTTTTGAATGATATTGGGCGCCCCCCATCCGAGTGCATTGGCTACGACGCCAAGCACTTCCTGTGGGCTTGCTGAACCGCCAACGAGTAGCACATATCGCGCCATGGGAGTATCTACCTTTTTCCAGCAGAATAAACGTGATGGACAGTTCCAGATCGATCGATCACTATTACCTCCTTGAGGTTTGGCATTGGGTAGTCATTGAATTGCTTCCTTACTGCCCCTACGGAGGCTTTGCTGTTTTTGAGATTTAGCACAATTCGATTCGCCTGTTGCTGTTTGCCCTTTGGGTTGACCTTGCTCTCGTCAATCCAGCTCCACATGTTCCTAGGCTTATCCCCAAGCGGCGCGTAGTTGTCCCAGTGGAAGCCGTTGATCTTATAGTCAGGCCGCCTTTCGCTCGGTGATGTCGAGGGCTGGGCAAGCTGCTCAACCTGATATCCCTCGCGCGCAAGTACGTCGGCGCTTTCGTTCTCGGCAATGTCGGATAGGGAGTTCTCACGGCCCGTTCGGATTGTGGCGCGAGGGCCTGTCGGTTTGGCACTGCTATCCGGAGCTTGTGTCGGGAGCGTGCGATGGAGTTCCGGACCTTGCGTAAGCGTTAGCGGCTGACCGTGGGACTCGCCCATGCGTGCGTAAGACATCCAACGGTCTTGCGCCGCCTCCAGTCCCAATCGCGTAGTGCGAGCTCTCAGTTCCAAAGAGGCAGTTGCCCGGCTCCATGCTCCTTTGGCAGCTCGCCCTATGCCCTTTAGTAGGGCCTTTTCGCCCTGGAGGCCTATGCCTGCCTTGTCGGACCCAATCTCAGCGACATCTCTACATGCCTCCATGTCGCCCTGTGTGCATTGTGCGACGCTCAGTCCAAGGCCTGCCATGTCAACTGTCGTTTCAATGGCATATGCCTTCTCGGGATTGGCGGCAGCCCACGCAGCAAATCTGAGCGCTCCGGCACGAGCCACCCCTACGACGGGGCCCGAAGCCGCGATGAGACCACCATTCACCGTCAGATCATGCACTTCGCAAGCTTGCGACCCAGCGCCATCCTCTGCACACTTAAATGCGTTGTCCGAAATCGCCTGATACGCGTCATTTATCAGGCCGTCTGGCTCTCGGCCATCCGGGTCAGTGTATTTAAGCGGATTCCCATTGGCATACAGCCAAGGCTGCATCCCCGTGGGCATTCCAAGGTAGGCCCCCGCCCCTACGGGGTCCTCAGACAAGAACCGCCCTGTGTCCGCATCATACCAGCGCTGCTGGGCGTAGGTGAGCCCGGCCTCGGCGTCCCATGCGTGGCCCGTGTAGCCAATACTGGCTTGCGCAAACGTCGGACCCGTACCATTCCGGTACCCGCCCCAGGCGTTGAATTGGGAAGTGGTGAGGTCTCCGTCGGACTTAAGTCTACCTACCGCGCTCCCGAGCCCATCGTGCAAAATACGATCGCTGCCGGTAGCTACCACCAAGCCAGCCGCGCGCTGGTATAGCAGTGGCTCCATATCTGGCAGATGCTCCTCAATCAACGCACCTCCGCTCCATAAGTATCTTGTGACGTTGCCGTCACTTGAGCGAGAGCGCCTTAATCCTGCGTAATCATATGAATACGTGAGCGTTTGCTGCCAATCGCCATCCGTCAAATCCATTTCAACAAGTCTGCCAGCCGCATCAAAATACATCCAGCGAGAGAGCGCTCCTTTCACTTCGCGCACCACGCGTCCTGCGCGGTTTGCAAAATAACTCGTAACGACGATGTCCGTAGGTCCATCGCCAGGCAGTGGACCTAAGGCTTTTCTCCGAATCTCACGTAAAGAGCCGGGCGAATCAGAGGCGTCGTAGTGATATGTTAGGTGATTCTGTGGCTGAGTTGCCGCATCGAACGCCCCTTTCCCAAGGGGGCCTGTATATGCAGAGTCAGTCTTCTCCGCAAGTCTCGAACCATCGCTCGACAGACTATAGACAATGGCTTGTCCGTCTGGGTAGCGCACCCCTGTCAAGCGGTCAGCAGCATCGTACCCGTATTGCGTCGTCTCGACATTGACGGTCCCTTGTCTGACTGCAATTTCAGACAGTCTATTGTCGCGCTCGTCGTACTCATAGCTGAAGCGGAGTTGCGGCGAAGCTATTGGGCTGATGCAGTTCTCTGGAAGAGGTGCGTGCGTCACTGATTTGACTCTGCCGCGAGCGTCATAGCAGTATGATTGCTTGGATTCTGAGTTCCCCAGGGACAATAGGCGCTCGCCGCCAATCTCCCAGTCAACATCAAGAGTCCGCCCATCAGCCAAGACTACCGAATTCAGGCGCTGGAGGGCGTCAACTGTATATCGCGTGGTTCCCGCGTGGGATTGAAGTGATTTCAGTGCGCCGCTGTCGTGATACTCATAGACAACCGAGCTTGCGCTGTCGCCATCTGTCCAGAGGCGGTCGCGCAAGTCGTAGTCTAGCTTGCGTACGACTGAGTTACTGCCGCGGCGCTCAGTTATCTGGCGCAACTGATCAAGGCCATTAAAAAAATAATCAACTGATTCGATATCTTTAAATGTTCGCAGTGATCCTGAAGCGGTGCTTTGAGGAGGACCTGGCTTGAATATTTCGCGAACAGTTCGGCCGCGCCCATCGAAAAACCGTTCGAATCGCTCTCCCAGCGGATTCAGTACTTCAGCATTCCCGTTCAGCCAAAAGGTGCTCCAAGTAGACGTTCCGCGAGTTCGCGACCGCTCACGTCCGAGTGAGTCATACTTGAAGGATGAAGAAGGCGTGACGGATCCAGCCGGAGGCTGGATGCCTGCGAGGCGCCCGAAGGCGTCATAGGTGTACTCGAACGAGCCTATGTCAGCATTTGAAACCTGGAGCAATTCTCCGTTTGGCCCATGACTATAGTCCCATATGCTTGTTTCGGATTGCGAGTCGGCTGCGTGCCAGACCTGGGTGACATTTCCGGCATTGTCGTGTGCGGCATAACGGGTGCTCCGAAAGTCGTCGTCACGCCCATATTTCTCTGTTTCCAGCAGCCCTCGGGCATTGAAGGCCAGCATCCGGACACGCTGATCTGGAGTCGTAACGGACTTGGGCAGGCCATCCGCATAGTAGGTGTATGAGGTGAGTTCTGGGCCAAAGAGCTTGTCCTTGACCCGCCCGCTTGCCTCGTACGTCCACGTTCGTGCGGCAACATTGGCATCAAAGCCGAAGGGGACCTCCCACATTGATTTCCCGTCGGCATAGAAGTCCCATTGGTCCGTGCCGCCGCCCTGGGTGCGCTGAACAGCGTTACCGAGGCTGTCAAACTGTGTTGTTACAGTCCTGCCTCCTAGATTCGTCGTTCCCCAAACCCACGAATCAACGACAGTAGACTGTCGGGGGAGCCACTGTGTACTCGTCTCGTACCGGTATTCGCGACCCTGTGAAGACCACGCTTCAACTTCATTCCGTGTGCGGCCACGGTCATCAACGCCACTTGCCCCTTCCCGAGACACCTCAAACAGGGACTGGCCTTCCGCTGATTCGTGTCGCTTTACCCAGGTTCCGTCGTACCACGTACGAACAGTACGCGGCTCGTAATCCCCTTGCGCCCAAAGCTCCTCTTCCACCAGCCCGCGGGCGTTTCGAGTTTGGGTGACGATGGTGTCATGAGGGGCACGCTCCCTCTCTAGTCCACCACCGAGGTACTCATAGTTCCACTCAGCCAGCGCGCCAGCGGGGCTGCTTGGGGCCAACGCTTGGGTGCGACGCTCCAGCCGCCCCAGCGCGTCATAGTACATCTGCAACTCAGCGTTGCTCTGCGGCCCGACTTGCCTGCGAATACGGCCTTGCTCGTCATGGTAAAACTCAACCGTGCCAGTGGAGGGGACACTGGCCTTCAGGAGGTTGCCAGCCGCGTCATACTCCCACGTTGACTCTCGGCTGAACGTCGACGGATCGATGTACTTGACCTGCCTACCGAGCGTGTCATGGCTCCAGGAATGAACGGCCAGTTGCCCGTCCACGGTCTCCTGCATTGTTCGAACACGTCCGAGCGTGTCGAGAGTGTACGTCCTGACCTCCTGCCTATTCGAATCCTCGTCCCTGCCGTTCAGGTTCCTGGTCACGACAAGCGTCGTCGTCCCCGCGGACGAGTCGCTGTAGGCGCGCGTCTCAACCAGGGTTCTTGTTCCATGAACGGACTGAACTGTACGCTCGTGCCGCGTCATTCGTCCCATGACGTCGGCATATTCATACGTGTCTCGGAGGCCTGTCTCGTGGTCTTCCCGGAGCGTTACCCTCCCCGCCGCGTCGTACTCCGTTTGTGAATTGATGCCGCCATGGCTGTCCGCATGGCTGGCAACCCTTCGTTCGCGGCCAAGCGCGTCCACGGTCGACTCAAGAATATGGGGCCTTGGGATGGACCCGTCCTTGAGTGAGCCAAATGTCCGCTCGACTACGGCGCCTGATGCGTTCAAGACGACTGTTTCGACATCAGAGAATGAGCAATAGCCTGAACAGCCAGGGTCATTGAGCTTCGACTCATACTCCCAACGGACCGCGCGCCCCAGTGCGTCGTAACCGATACGCGTCCGCAGCCCGTTGCTATCGGTTTTCTCAACAACCTTGCCGTCTTCATCGAGCGAGTAGGTATAGGCAGAGACCGTTTCGACCTTCTCTCCGGTCAACCGTCCTGCTGAGTCATAGACGAGCTCATGGAGCTTCCCGCGTTCGTCCCGGAACGAGCGTAACTGGGTCCCCACGTATCCCGTGTAGTGAACCGTCGCCGGCTGGTTGTCCCGCCCGTAGCGAACGGTTTCTTCGCGCTTGAGCCCTTCCTGGGTCACTGTCTTCCGAATCTGTGTACGGCCCCAATGTCCAAGGGGAAGCGACTCCGTGACGGTCAGTTCATCGTCACCAAGCTCGTAGGCGTAACTCCACTCCTGAGGCGGCTGCCCTGGAACGGTTCGCGTAAGCGCTCGCCCGACCGCGTCATAGACCACATCCACCTGGGCCCCGGTGGTCTCATTGAACTCTGAGATCCGGTTACCCAGTCCGTCGTAGGTGTAGGCGACGGTGTACTGGAGCAATCCCCCAGTAGGCGTCTCGGTACCGTGAGCAGGGTGCGTCACGGTCACGAGCGTGGGGAGTCCAAGCGGCTGGGTGTCGTGCCCCGAGTAGGTCACCGTGTTCCCCGCCGAGTCCGTTCCTTCGACGACAACGCCGTCTGGGTCAGGGAACTGGGACGCAGTGAAAGCGATCCCAAAGGGCGTATCACTGATGGTGACGCCCATCGGATCACCCGCCTCCGACAGTGGCGTGGCTACAGCGGCTTGTTGAGTGCCACCCTTGAGCACAGACATGCTCGTTACGCGTCCAGTGACCTCGTGCCGGGATTGGACGGACCAAAGTTCGGTCGAGCTGCCTACACCTGGCACTGGGATGCTGTTCGGAGGCGACTGTTCGAGCAGCTTGCGATCGAGCTGCATCCGGCTGTTGTGGTCGTTCCGGATGCTCCGCCCGGAGGGAGACACCGAGACGTCCATCTGCACAGGGCCGCCCCGAGCATCACTGCCCCATGCCATCGTGCTGGGCCCCAAATCAGGGACGCGCACTGCGTTCGTGTTCCCATAGGCATTGAGCTGGAGTGTGACTTCGACACCATCCGGCCGGTGGATCTTTCGCATCGAGGAATCAGGCGCCACGATGCGCCAGCCCGGGCTGGGCATCCCCGTCCCATGGACCGATGTCACGACTTCGTGCAAATCCACATGCGCATAGGTGCCTTGCGCTGCTTCACGGCCGTACGTCGCTTGCCACTGGATTTTGCGGTCGCCCCCCATTGGCGGGCTCAAAAGGTACTTTGCCGTCTTGAGTTCATTTGAAGCGAGCCACAGCTTGTGCCCAGACAGTCCGGCAGGGAGTGGAAGGTACGTATACTCCCACGACTGCGTTGCATTCGAGCTCGTCCCCGGCGTTGCGCTGGGAAGCGGAGTGGACGTCCTCGTGACGCGAGTCAGGTTTCCGCGTGTGTCGTACCCGAAATCCAGGCTGTGCAAGACATTCTGGTCAGCGACAAGGACCAGTTCTACCGACTTCAGCAGCTTGAACCCTTGGTTTCGCGACAGGTTTCGCAGCCGGTAGGCGATGGCGGGATTCGCAACGTCAATCGCATCGTAGTCGAACTCGAGGCGCAGCTTGCCGGGCGAACGCTCCACGGTATCCAGGAGCGTGTCCTCCGCGCGGTAGGTCAGCTTCGTCCACCCCTCGTCGCCCACTCGACCCCGACCGTCATGGAACCTGTCGAGCAGCCAGCGTCGCCGCGTCTTCGGGGAGGAGCCACGCGCCAACGTTCCAAACTCGTAGACAAACCCATCAGGGGTCTTCACCTCCACGACGTTCAGGTCACCTCGCTTCACCAGCTTCACGTCCAAGCCATGTGAACGGTCGGTGGCGCAATCCGCCGCGGTGGCTGCCTCTTCGTCAATGGCACCGCACAACGGAACGTCATACGCCTGTCCCGCGAGTACGACGGTATAACGTCCAATCTTCTCCTCTTGGACATAGCCCTCGTAGCTGTGCGTCCACCCCACTCCCGAGGGCCCCACCCGACTGCTCTGGTTGTTGTAGGTGCGCGCGAAGCGGACCACCTCGGCCATTTGCGGGACGGAGAAGTCCTCGTGCTCGAAAGAGAGGTGCCCGTCGGCCACGTTGATGCCCTGAATGGTCGCTTGCCCCGGAGCTCGGGCATTGGCCCCCTCAAAACTGCCTCGAGGCCGCCCCAGCCGCTGGACGAGCCGGCGAGGCTCGGGAAGCTCAATCTCCTGGATCAGGTAGAATCGTGCCCCGGGATCGGGTGCACCTGGCATGGCGACCAGATGCGCGGGGATGGGGAGATGGAAGAACCGGGCCGCGTTGAGCCCCAGCTCGTCAAGCTGTTCGAGCTTCTGCTGCGCCGTCCCTGTTTCGCCTTGAATCTGGTAGGCGCCGTCGCCAAGCAGCGCTACGTCCGCTTGCTTGAGCAGGCTGTCCGCGGCGCAGTTTTCAGACGTGCAGACTTTCAAACGCCCCCGGTGAATGACACCCGGGTCGAGCGCAAACCGGGCAACGGCAGGCGTCGAAACGGGCCGGTCAAGCACCGCCTGACCTTCGTCATCGACTTCCACGGAGCGTTGCGCCGTGAAGGCGCTACCCGCCTTCAACAGGTCGACGCGAGGAGCCACCCCCATCAAGTTGAACCGATAGAGGACGTTCTCGGCGTTTCCGCTGAGGTACAGCTCCATGTACAGGATGTCATTCGCAGCGAGGACGTCGTCGATGAACTCGTTGTCGCACGAGCCGACCAACGCACCGTTGTCCAAGCTGATGTCGCACTCCACGCCATACTGGTCGCTGCCAAAGCGAACCACGTAGTCACCCGAAAGCGTTCCTGCGCGCCCGGGGGCGTCGGGCTCCAGGAGCGTCGCGAGAAACCGATACGAAAGGTCGTCTACGTTCGCCTCGGGCGAATCGCCCATGACGGGGCGCTGGCTCGCCCCGCCTTGAGCAACGACCTGGGGATTGGTGAGGTCCAGGACGCGGAACTCATGCTCCCGGTCCCGGTCGTAGCGCAGAACGCGGAACCCATCTGGATCAAGGCTGGAGTAGACGTTCTTCAGCCCAAGCGCGTGCTGGGGCATTCCAGGCAGGTGCGGTCCTGTGGGCTCTGTAAAGTCAGGCGGGCTGCTATTTCGCTCGTTGGGAGCCAGAACCCCGTCGCCGTCGAGGTCACGCGGGAACACCTCATGCCCAACGACGTGGAGGTAGTAGTTGGCGCGAGGCAAGCTACCCACGGTCATCTGCTGACCGCCAGCTCCGAGGATGCGCATCGCCGCCTGGAGCGCGGCGGAGCCTCGGCCTGGAACCACCCCGAACTGGGTCACCTCGGGTTGCTCCACGGCGGAGTTCGTGACGCGAACCACCCGGCCCGCGAGGGGCGGGACGCCAGCGGGCACGTCCTGGAGGTCCTGGCTCCGAAGGCATGCAGCCTGCTTGGTCGCGGAGGAAGCCGCACCTGGCCCATACTCCGAGCAGGTTTCGAGCAGCACTCCCGAGAGGCCAACGTCCCGCACGACATTCGGGGTGCAGTTCGGGTTTGAGCCTCCATCCAGCCCGGCAGAAGGTCCGCATGGGGATACGCCACCATTGACCCGGTCGGGCGGTAGCCCCGCATCCACCGGCGACGTGCGCACACCTCCGTCATCGCTACGCCACTCAACGGGGGCCATCGTCCGGACACGCCAATGGGTGTCCAGGTGCACGTAGGTGTCACGGGTCGTGGCCGCGCCGCCATGCCGGATGAGCGTCGGTGGCTGGTCCTGGCGGAGGCCACCGGCCTCGGCGCTTCGCCAGATCCGGACGTCGATCTCCGGAGGGAACAAGAACACCGGAGCGTCAATCCCAAGCTGTGCCACCGAGCACCGAGAGAGCTGCACGGTCTTCCCGAACTCCACGACCTGCAAAGGCCCGAGCTCGTCGTCCTGCGCACAGCGGCCTTCCGCATCCAGCTCCTTCTTGGAGATGGGCGGAACGGGCAGCCGCGTCATCCCGGTGTGGCCCGTCGCATGGTTGACCGCGACGACCACCAGCGGCTCTCCCGCTGCCAACCGGAGGAAGTTGGAGTGGTTGTCCCGACACTCTGTTTCGTAGAACGCGCGATCCGCGGCGCTCAGGTTGCTGGGAGCCGGAGCGCTCGGATCCTGGACGATGGCGGGATTGAGCTCCCGGCATCGGTCGCGAATGACGCGCTTGAAGGGCGTCGTGGGGCCCATGCGAACGCGCGCATAGTGACCTTGCGGGTCGTGCTGTCCTTGCGGCGTTGGCGCGCACTCCGCATCGGCCACGCCCACGGTGAACTGGGCGATGGGGCGGGTCAGGTCCTCCCCGCGGAAGAAATGAACTTCCGTCTGGGCAATGTCCTCACTGGCAATTGAAACGTAGGCACCCGCATCCGGGCTGTACTCGCTGGACGCGTTGGCCTCGCAGTCATGGCGCAGCGGACGGCCTTCACGGTCGACGAAGTGCAGCGCTCCGTGAAGCAGTCGCGCGTCAACCAGCAGGTCCGCGCGGGTCTGCATGCCCGAAGAGACGTTGAACGTCGCCGAGCACGTCGGATAGCTGGCCGTCACCATGGAGTGAACGACCGGCGCGCCCGTGACGGTGTCCCGTCCGATCATGGGCCGGGAACCAAGCGGCACATCGGCGCAGGCGATGCCCATCGAGCTGCCGGCGGGTACCGTGACGGGAATGCCGTATTCGCCTGTATCGCCGGTGAGGCCACTCATCGTCGGGCCAGGCCCCGTGACCGTGACGCGCAATCCCGGGAAGCGCACGACCGAATGCATCTCGACCGTGCCCGCGGTGGCTTGTTCATCCTTCGTGAAGACGAGGCGATAGAGGCCTGCCCTCGGGCCTCCATCCGCCTCCGTACCTCCATCGGAATCCGTTCCGCCGTCCGATTCCACCAGGGTCGCCTGGACGCGAAGGGTGTAGCTCCTCCGCTCGCTCCCCATCTGCCCGCCGAACGTGATCAGCGTGGTGCCGCGTGTCAGATCGACGTTGCCCGTCAGCGTGATTTCCGTCTGGTCCTCACTCTGGCTGCTTGCCGCCCAGACCTCGCCCGCGGGGGGGGCAATCTCAGCGCCACCTTCGACCTTCGCGGAGAGGAAGGCATCGAAACGCTCGCCCCTGGCGCCAGCGGAAATGCGCGTCACCTGCATCGACACGGGCAGGTGGTACGGGAAGGTCACCTGGCGAGGAACGGCGATGAGCTCCTGCGTGGCCTTCAGGAGCGCCACGTCGAGTTGCCGATCCTCCGGGGCACGAAGCGCTCCGACCACCGTCGCGGGCACCTGGTTCTGGATGGATTGATCCAGGCTGGAATAGACGTGGTTGCCATACATGTACTGCGCGTGCGCCGTGCCCAGGAGCGCGTCGAGCGCCTCTCGCCAAAGGGGCCCAAGTGGGCGCGATGGCAACAGGCCAGGGGGCAGCGCCCCTTGAATGCCACCGTCGCTGGCGGAGCTCCCCTGCCCGCCCATGTCCGCCAGGGCCCGCTTCACGATGTCATCCTGCGCCTCGGTGAGCGCCATGTAGCCGATGACTTCCACGGACCGGAGCTCCAGCGGCGTCTCCGTCCGGATGAACGCACCGTCCGAGGACACCCGAGCCAGCCCCATGCGCGCCAACGTGTGGTTGCGCGGCTCGTGTGCGAGCACTACGGCATAGCGGCCCGCAGCCATCTGCGTGACGTTGGGGAACTGCAGCAGCAGAGGCTTCTGGACGCGGAGCCCCGCCGGCCCGATCTGCCAGATGGCGGTGGGCGTTGAATGGCTCTCCAGCTTCATCGGGAGCGTGACGACCTCGAGACGCGTCGCCGTCAGAGTCCCCTGTGTCTTCCCATCTTCGAACAGCAGCGTCTCCGCGGCGTCATTGATGGGCCCATCCAGAGTCAGGCCCTCATGACGCGGCGAGAAGTCCACGTGCAGCGCCGTGGTGGTGTCCACGCGAACCGCGCTGTCGGTATCGACGGCGGTCAACGCGATGGGGACATCCACTGTCTCCTCTTCGGCGGTGAGGGTCAGCAGCCTTCGCACCGTGGGGAGAGGCCTCCCTTCCTGGGTCGTCCCGCCCTCGAAGCGCAGGACCTGCGGCCCCGACACCGAGGTGATGAGGGACCAGTTTCCGTCGGCGCCCGTGCGCACGGACTCCCCAGAGCTCTCCATCACCACGCGAGTCCCAGGGAGCGGCTGGAAGCTGTCGTCCATCACGAAGCCCCGCACACGCGTGAGGGGCCGGCGCACGCGGAGTTCACTCCGGAAGTCCGTCGCCTGCCCGGGCCCGATCTCCGCGGCCAGGTCTTCCACCTCGACCTGGAGCAGTTCGCTCTCGGGCAGCGGGGCGCGTGCGATGAACGTCGCGGTCTGGCCGCCTGGAGCAAGCGAATAGCCGCCCGGGAGCGGCGACCCCCGGTGAAGTACCCGGAAACCGGCGCGAACCGATTCGAGGGTGGCTGCCTTGTTGAACGACACGCTGATGAGCGCGTCCGTCTTGACGTCGAGAGCGCCTGTCTCCGGCTGAACGCCCGTGACGACCAGCGGCTCCGTGGCCGGATCCCGGAAGAACACCGTCACGGTGCTCCTCCCCGTGAACCCCTTCACGTCCGTCGCGGTCACCGGCAGGACGTTTTCGCCGAGCGACAGAGGAACGTCCGCGACATAGACTCCGGGGGACTCCTCGGCGGCCAGGCCCGTGCCAACGCGGACCTCGCTCAGTGCCGCGAACGCCACCACGCGGGCGCGGACTCGGACGATGGAGGCGGAGGCTTCGCTTCCGCTGACCGGCTCGAGCACGGTCACCCGCGGAGGGGCATTCTCCACGTTCAGCACGACCTCCCGCCGCGTCTGGTTGCCTGCCCGATCACTGGCAGCCACGCTCACGACGGTCTGCCCCATGGTCAGCGTCACGGGCATGCTGAAGCTTCCGCCCAGCACCGTCACGGGCACGCCTTGGACGGTGACGCCCGCCAGGTGGGTGTCGCCCACGGTTCCCTGAATCAGGTAAGGCGACTCGCTCACGGTGAGCGGGCTCGCGGCGGGGCGCGTCACCTCCAGCGACGGGGCGGTCCTGTCCACCTCGACGTCGCGAACCGTGCTCGCAGTGCGACCATCCGCGTCGGTCACCACGAGGTTCAGCGAGTGCTCCCCCTCTGGCAGCGTGAGTGACTGGCTGAAGCTGCGCACCGTTACCGTCGCGCTGACGCCATTGATCTTCACGTCAAGTGGGAGCGTGCCCCCTTCCACCTGCCCCACCACGGCCAGGGTGGCGCCTCCCACCACCGCGTCGGGCGAGGGCATATCCACACGAAGCACGGGCGCGGAAGAACCGGTGCCGGCGTCTGTGCCAGGCGTCCCCGAGTCCACCGGCGGCTCACCGCCTGCGTCGGAGCCGCTCCCGGCATCGGGCGGCGTCCCTGCGTCTCCTGTACCCCCATCCGGTTCGGGCACGACTCGCGTGACATCAATGGTGCTCTCCGTCCGAAGCCCATAGCCATCCATGGCCACGACGCGAAGCGTCTGCTGTCCCGGAGACAACTGCACGGTCCGGACAAACGCCCCATCCCCCGTGAGCGCCGCCAGCGCGCTCCCGACCACCACCGTCACGCTGTCCTCGGAATCCGCGACGGAGGCAGTGCCCCGCACCGTCACCGTGGGCTCTTCGGTCTGCAGGCCAGACGACGGCTCGGCCACCGTGAGCGTCGGCGCGACGCTGTTCGCGCGCACCTGGAGCGTGCGTGAATCGGAGAGGTTGATGGCATCCGTGACCAGGAGCTCCAGCGTGTTGCTCCCCTGCACCAGGGGGAAATCGACCTCGAAACCGCCGTCCGCCGCCACGCTGACGGGCGTACCGTTCAGGGTCAGCACCACGGGCGTCGTGTCCGTCGCCGTGCCACGGACCTTCACGGACTGGCCCCCGATGCGGGCACCCGCGGAGGGGCTGGTCACCACCAGTTGTGGCGGCGTGGAGTCCCTGAGAACGGTGACGGACACGACGCCCGAGTTCCCCGCCGCGTCCAGCGCGGTGACGACGAAGCGGTTCGCTCCTTCGGTCAGCGTCAACATACGCCGCCACAGGCCATCCTCGCCGCGAACCAGGTCCTGGCCACCGACCTTCACACTGGCCACGACATGGGCTTCCACAACGGAGGCGACCAGTTCCACCTGCGCTTCCTGGGTCACATGGCCCGCGGCAGGCGCTTGCACCGTCAGCGCCGGCGGCACCGAGTCAATCGTGAAGGCGCGCTCGACCTCCTCCACGTTGCCCGCCCGGTCGACGGCGCGCACGACGAGCACATGCGGACCTTCGGCGGAAACACTTCCTCCGCTCTCGAACGGCTGACCGTCCAGGGTGGCGGTCACCGTGTCCAGGTGGTCCTCCTCCACGGCGAACGTCAACACCACGGGACCGCGGAGATACTGGCCGTCCTGAGCCCCGCTGATGGAAATCACCGGCTTCTGGTCATCGAGCGTCACAGAGCGACAGGTGCGGCGGATGTTCCCGCACGCATCCCGAGCCGTCGTGACCAGCGCGTTCTGCCCAGGGAGCAGGGGAACCGCGGCGGTCCAGGTGCCCGACGTCAGCGTCGCGGCCACGCCATTGACCTCGACGCGCGTCGCATCCGCCCCCGCGGTGCCACTGGCCTCAAGCGGCGTACTCGCCGCCAGGGCGCCTTCCAAAGGCGACGTCAGCTCGAGCTGCGGCGCCACGGAGTCGACATCCACCACGCGGACGCGAACCCCGGAGCCCCTGCCTCCCGTCAGCTCCACTTTCAGCGTGTTCGCCGCCAGCAGCGGCACTTCGAGGACGTGCGGACGACCGGGCCCCTCCTCCGGTCGCAGACGTATGACGACGCGCCCGTTCAACATCACCTGCCCCGCGAGTGCTGCGCCCTCCTTCGTCTCCACGACGAGCACGCCTTGCGCGCCAGGGCCGGCCCCGTGGAAGCTTCGCGTCTCACGCGTTGGGATGCCGCGGCCTCGCTCGACTGTCAGGTCGAGCACCGCGCATGGAAGCTGCGACAGCTGGGCCACGGATGCCCGGGCGGTGCTCCCCCCCGTGGCGCGCAGCTCCAGTTGATTGGTCGTCCCCAGCCATACAGCGACAGCCTTTCGGCCCTCGCCGCTGCTGGCACTGACGACACGCTGGCCGTCCACCAGCACCTCGGCGCTTCCCGGAGCGCCCTGCCCCTGGCCGTCCCCATGCTGGAGCGCGAGCAGTCCCCATTCGCCAGCCCGCGCCGTGAAGGACACCACGCTCGGGGCGCCTGATGAGTCGATGGGGCCCGCCACCCAAGCCGCGGAGTGCTCTTCCGTCGCCACGGCCGAACAGAGGTCGGCGGGCGCCAGGTCGCCAGTCTCGAGCGCCGCGCGCATGACCTTGGCGGCGGTCTCCTCGGGGGGGCGTGACTCCTGAGAACATGCGGCGACCCAGAGCCCCATCGCCAGAACCTGCAGCAGCCGACTCATCCGACTTCCCTTCTGTGCACGACGCGCCCTGGCCCCGCCACTCCGAGCGAGGGCACTCCCCAGCAGCTGTGAATCGAAATCCATGGTGGTGCCTCGCCCCGCTCCCCTGCCGTTACGGACTCGCGGCTTCACGCTGCGAGCCCCCCTGCTCCACGGCCCGCTTCAGCTCCACCCCGTGCTGGGGATCCATCCCAAACGATGCGCCAGGCGCGGGATGGACATTCCAAGGGGGCGTGGCCTGCAAGCGAACCTGGTGGAAATTGGCCGCGCTCCGCGAGGCCTGCATTGGATTGTTGTGGGTAGCCACGTAGGGCGCGGCGCTGAGGCCCTGGACGGCGCTCCAGACGATGAATTCGGGATTCAAGACCCGAGGATCGGGCTGGAAGAAGCGCCCCACGCTCGGGTCGTAGGTCCGCTGGCCTTCTTCGAACAGGTCCGTCTCAGTGTCGTAGTACTGGCCCACTCTGCGTAGCGGTGTCCAGAACGGGGACGCGCCTGGCTCGAAGCGTCGGTACTCATAATTCTGAATGGCGACGCCCCGCCTTCGGGCGGCGACCGGACATGTGCAACCGACGGGCACTCCCGCGTCCGAGTCACACGCGGCGGCTTCGCAGGTCGCATTGGAGCGGAACTGGACGGCAATCTCCCCATCCGTGCCCTCGACCCAGTCACTCCAGACCATGCCGCGATTCGCGCCACTGTAGGGACCTGCGAGCTGGGCGCCCGTGCTTCCGTCCTTGAGCACGACGTAATCGTGGGATGCCTCGGTATCGATGAGGCTGAAAATCACGCGCTGCTGCACCTTGAGGGAGGCGCTTCGAACCGGTTGCTGGAGCCGGGTCAGCTCCTGGTCCAAGTCATCCGCATAGGGATTCGCCGAAGCCGCGTAGTGACTCACGCGGTTGACGTGGCCCATGGGGTCGTATTCGCCTGTCCCGGCGATGCGCCCGGAGTCATCCATCATCAGCACGGGCCGCCCGGCATGGTCCGAGACGATGAAATAGAGGCCGCACGCGGCGGCCTCGCCGTTGCGCGCACAGTCGGCGGAGGTATCCGAAAGGCGTGTCCACTGCGGAGTGAACTTGCCGCGCACCACGGCGACTGGCCTCCCGCCAAGCCACACGTAATCGTCTTCCACGAAGAAGTTGACGGGCGAGATGACCCGATCCCCTCCCCGGTCGGACAACAACTGGTCGCCCAGATCGTGGAAATACTCGTCACGCGCGCCGGTCGGATAGTCCTTGAGCCGACGCCGATGGAAGCCGTCGTAGAGGTACACGTAATACGAGGACGTCCACCCGACGCTCATGGAGCGCATGTGGCGATCACGCGTCCCATCCGCCGGATTCAGATTGAGATGCGCATGGTTGTCACCAGGCGTCATCCGGTGCGTGGCCTTCCGATTGACGTTGCCGTTGGGGTCGAAATAAAAGAAATCGGCGAACATCTGCCCGGGGCCCGCATACTCAATGAACAGATACTCGGGAGTGGATGCGCCGTAATACAGCGTCGAGTCAGTGTTTCCGTCTTCGGAGGAAGAGGTGCGGTTGCCTCGGCGGTCATAGACGTACGTTCTGGATGCGTAGGTTCCCCCCGTGGCGGCATGGTTCCCCGCGGGCCGGCTGGCGTGTGTCAGGCGCAGCGTCCGGTCATAGGTGAACTCCTCCGTCTGGGCCTGCTGCGAGTCCAGCACACAGGTGTCCATTCTCCGCACCTGGTCCGCTGTCCATGTGTAGGTCCTGCTGTAGATGTCCCCGGTTCCCGTCCCCGGGCTGCTGGAGCCCGTGGAGACCCGCAGCGCACGAAGGCGCCCCGTCAGGTCCGAGGCGGCGAGCGACGGAGGGACGTCCGCACAGGCGGCCTCTGATGAGGTGGGCGCCACGGAAGCGTCATCGCCCAGCATGTATTCCACCGAGCGGATGACGTCGTTCCGGACATGGTGCTGCTGATAGCCACGCAATCCGCCATAGGGCTCCCAGCGGACATCGCTGAGGACCCGGTGGGCTTGCCACACCGTTCCATCGTGGAGCGCCACCTCGACGGCGGAGACGCGGTCAGCGGCCGCCCCCACGCCATGAACGTAGGAGACCACCCTTCCGTGGGGATAGGTGATGGAGGCCAGGTTTCCATTCGGCGTGTAGCTGTAGTGTGTGTCCGGGTTGAGGTCGGGCCCCTGGCCGCATCCCGTGGCGTTGGCACGCACACGCAGCTCGCGGATGACCCGCCCCAGGTCGTCGTATTCGAACCACGTGCGTCCAAAGCTGTCATCTCGGAAGCGAAGACGACCCATGCTCTTGAGCTGCGTCGGGCAACCCGCGGGCGGCGTCTCGTCGTTGTCGTAGCCCAGCTTGTAGTGCGTGAACGCGAAGTCGGCATCCACGTAGACCGCTTGCGTCATCCGCAGCCGGGACAGGTGGTCATAGGTATAGAGCAGCGGAATGTTGAAGGTGCTGCTCATGTAGGGGGAGACCTCCGCGATCTTGTTCCCCTGTGCGTCATACGCGTAGCGCATGGCGCCGTTCATGTGCGGCGGTGCCGCCCCCACGAGGTTGCCGAAGTCGTCATAGGTGAAGGTGGTTGCCGGCTGGGTGCAGCCTTCGAAGGTGTCGCTGCCCAGGCATCCAGTTTTGATCGCGGCGACGTTGCCGTGCGCGTCATGCCGCAACAGCGTGCGCTGCCCCGTGCCGTCCACGGGAAATTCGTCCACGTGGATGAGTCGGTTGGCCCGGTCATAGGACAACGCGCTGCACGCGGGCGATACAGGACGGCCATCTCCACCGACGGCGCACCACGAAGGAGGCGCGTTCATCGCATGGCCAACCCCCGTCAGGTTGTCCGCGCCGTCATAGGAGCGTGCTGCCGTGTAACTGCCGGGGCCAATGCCCCACTGCTCATGCGTGGGACGGAGGTGTGCATCGGCGGCGAAGGAACGCACCCGCCGGGCCACGCCCGGCGCATCCAGGAACCGCTCCTCTTTGAGGGAGCCATCTGGCCAGTACGTGTACGTGACTTTCTCAGTCCAGACGGCGCCGGAGTTGTCCGCCGCCCGGGCCTTCCATTGGAGCGTGTCTGTCAGCGTGCCACCGCTGCAAGCCGCTGTCGGTGTTCCCGCGCGGTAGCAGTACACCTCGAAGTTCCCTTCGGGTCGTTGCATCCACGCAAGGTGCCCGGCGTCGTGGCCGTAGCGGGTCACCACGTCCACCTGCCCCGATGTGTGCACCGTCTGGGCCAGCAACCGGTTGCCTTCCCAGGTGAAAGCCGTGGTGACACCGCTGGGGGCGATACGTTCGGTGACGTTTCCGTACACGTCGTAGCCGTTGTAGCGCGTATCGACAGGAGTGCTCGTCGGGCCCGCGGGGAAGCGGGCAACGCGCATCAGGCGATTCCTGCGGAAGGCGGTCGTGTCGGAGTCAGCCCAGTAGAAATTCTGGGTGAGTGGATAGCTGGTGCCCGCCGGGCAGTCCGTCGCGGCCTCGCTCTCCACCCAGCAGGGGCCATGGGTTTCGAGCACCCTGCCGAGCGGATCCGGGCTTGTCTCTCCCGTGCGCTGAACGAAGTAGAATGTGCCAATCCAGCGCTTCTGCGCGGTCCAGACGGCCGTCTGCCGATCCATCACTCGCGTCCATCCTGAGCGGATGGTGGCGACAAGGCGGCCTGACGCATTGTACCGGTGGTCGGTCCGCGCCTTTTCCCCTGCGCTCCCGAAGACACTGGCCTTCTCGGAAGATGCCAACTGCTGCTGCCCACCCGGACCGTAGCTGTAGGTGAAGTGCTCTGTTTCGAGCGCCCCCGTGCCCTCCATGTCCTGCGCGCCGTGAAGAACGGACGTCCTTTCCACCGCCTCGGCGGGCGCGCCGGGCTCGGTGGCAGGGGCATGCACGTAGACTTCCCAGGCATCCCGCTTGTTCTTGACGGCCCGCTCGTAAGCGGGAGCGCTCTCAGTGGCGCACGCCCACTCATGACGGACACTGCCCGGACTACAGGCGCCCGCCACGTCACAGGCGTCCACCGTCTGATAGACGCGAGGGACGCCGCCTGCCTCGGCTTGAGGCAGGGACGTGTAGGTCCTGGAGAAGGCCACCGGTGTATCCTGACCATTGCCTCGGCCCGCGGACGGCTCGGCCACGGTTTGTGACCACGGCTCGACGCCGCAGCAGTCGCTACCCGGCAGGCACAGGGCCTGCGCCCGGGCGCCTCCAGGCAGCATCAGGCCAAGCGCACCGACCAGCGAAATGGCTGTACTCACGAGCGGCTTCATCGAGGCTCCGCGACAGCGCCTGTCCAGCCTTCGGGCGGCATGCACACCTGGCCTCCGGCGGAAGGGTGAATCTGAATGCAGCGCCATTCCTTCGGACAGGCCTCGTCTTCGAGGCACTGCTGGCTGCAGAAGTAGTCCTGGTCGAGCCGGGGCCCAGCACGGAGACAAAGCCGGGAGACGCAGTCGGATTCACCGCCCGCCGCGCAGCGCTCCCCGAGCGCCTTGGTGCGCTGCTTTGCCTGCGTGAACTGATGGTCCGCCAGCACCGCGTTGGAGGCTTCAGGCTGAGCTGTCGGCGCGGCGCGTTCCACCGCGGCTTTTTCGCTGCATCCGACGGCACAGAAGAGCAGCACGCCTGCACAAGCAAGCTGGACTGTAAGCCGTCGCTGCGTGCCCAGCCCCCGTCCCCTAAGCGCCACCCCGGCAAGCCGTGAGGCGTTCGTCGCGATGGAAATCATTGGCGCTCACCCCGGCTTGGCGCGCCTTCTTCGGCTGTTCCCGCGTCGGGCGGCGTCATGGCCTCCGGGAAACGCTTCACGGAGATCTGGCTTTCCAGGTCCGCCATCAAGCGCATCTCCGCCTCGCGCCGGGCGTCTGCCGCAAGGCGCCCTCGCACCTCATCAAACGAAGGGATCACGGTCTCCACGGGCGCGAGTGCCTGCACCAGGTGGATGCCATACGGTGTCTCGAAGGGCTTGCTCAACTCATCCTTCTTCAATGCCGCCGCGGCCTCGAAGAACGACGGATGAACCTGCCCTTCCTGGACGATGCCCATATCCGCGGAGTGCTCGGTGGCGGCCTCACCTTGGCCCGCCTCGCGCGCCACGGCGTCGAAGTCCTCTCCTCCACTGATGCGGGCATAGAAGACGTTGGCGCGATCCCGCGCCCGGCGCCGCACTGCGACATCCGCGTCGGCGGCAAACCGCACGATGATGTGGCGCACATGAATCTGGCGCCGGCCCAAGGCGTCCTTTGAGGCTTCGAAACGAGCTCGAAGGGTGGACTCGCTCGTGGCGTCCTTGAGTTCGTGCTGCAGCAGCGCCTGCGCCAGCACCTCACGGCGAGCCGCTACGAGCCGAGCACGGACGTCCTCTCGGTCATCGAATCCCAGGGAGATGGCACGCTCTGCCAACCGGGTACGGCCGATGAGTGCGTCCAACTGGACCTCGGCCGTCTCATCGCCAGGCGCCCGCCGGGAAGAGAACAGCTCGAGGTCCGACCGGCGGAGCGCTGTATTTCCTACTTCAGCGACGACGTCCGCGTCACGGCAGCCCGACGCAACCGTCAGAAATAGAACAGCCATGAACAGCGTGCAGGCCGCCCAGTGGGGCGCGCGGGCGCCCCGTGTCATTGAAGTACAATTCATGGCAATGGCAGGTTGATGTTCTGGGACTGAAGGCGCGAGTCGGACGTCACGGTAACGGTGCCGGTAACGACGAGGGAATCAGGCGTTGCTACTGAGGCGCCGCCGCTCACCGTGAAGTTTTTGAATGTCTGGACGCCTTCAGGCGTACCAAACAACGGCGTCGGCGGCACTCTATGGGCTTCGGGAACCCGACCATTGTTGTCGAAGATGATGTCGCCATAGGTTTCCTGGTGAGCCTTGAGGAATACCGTTCCTGCGCCAGCACTGTAGGAACTTGCGGAGACATTGCCCCAGGCAAACGAACTCGTGGTCGCGTCAAAATAGACCGCGACCCGACCTCCTCCGCCTCGGTTTGTTCCTCCATTGGCGGAGATTTTCCCGGTTCCAGAAAGCGTTCCGACATCCACCCAGATACTCCCGCCTGCCCCCTCATGAGCGCTTGTTCCGGTACCTTTACCGGTTGCCAACAGAGAGCCATTCAGCTGCAGACTTCCTGCCGTCAAATGCAACGCACCGCCACCATTCCCACCAAGCTGAGTAGTCGTTCCGCCCGACCCGCCGGCGCCAAACGTTGCTGGAGTTGCGTAGTCGCCATAGGCCGCCACCGCGAAGCCAGGCGGCGAACTGGAGTTGCGTCCGAATCCGCCGTGACTTCCTCCAACCATCGTCAAGCCTGTCGAAACATTGCCAAAGGTCAAGCCCGAACCATTGTTGTCGTTCCCAGGTTGCCACCCCCCAAGGTATCCCTGGCCACTCACATCAATGGTTGATTCAGCTCCTACCTCGACCATCCCACTGACAATCAACTCAAGAGGTAGAGGAATTCCGTCGACTGAGCGCTGCTGCTTCAGGTCGGCCCGACTCCCGATCAGACGCAAGCTGGCCAACTCAATTGGCGCCCCGCCGACAACACTCAACGTGGAACGGTATGTGTTTCCACTGATCTCAACATCAATGCCGGCGGGAAACGCCCACGGTCTGCGCAACTCCATGCGGCTGCCACCAGAAATGCGGAGTTCGCCCATACTTCCTTGGAGGGACTCCTGGAAGACCGCGCTTGACCGTCCATCGAGGTCCAATTGTGCAAGCGACATTGGCTCAACAACCTCAATGTACGCGTAGCCGCGTACAGTCAGGCGGTCCAACTCTCCCCCCTCAATACGTGTCGCCTTGACGTAGGCTTCGTCGGGGTCCGCGTCGCCAGTCTTCCGCACGAGGAGTTCCCCATGCTCCTGCTGTGTGCTTTTCAGGAACAAGGTCCCTGTTCCAGCGTAATGTCCCCTTATGTCGATATTGTTCCAGTCAAAGGTGCTCGTTACCGCGTCGTAGAACACCGCCACGCGACCACCGCCGCCGCCGCGGGTACTGCTGGAGCCCCTTCCCACTGCCTCGACAGCACCGGTTCCTGTAAACGCGCCGACTTCAATACGAACCGCTCCGCCAGCTCCACCATAACCGCCAGCGCTCGATCCGGTCTCGGAGTTGGCAAAGATATCTCCATCCAAACTCAGGCTAGCGGCCTTTAGCAGCACCACCCCGCCGCCATTCCCGCCGACCACCGTATTGGTTGCCCCGCCTGAGCCCCCAGCCCCGGGATCAGAGGGGTCTCTATAATCACCATACGTATCAACAGGAACGCCATCCTCAAGCTGAACGCTGAGTCGGCCGAAGCCGCCATGACTGCCGGCTGCCAAATCGGGCCCCGTAGACTCATTGTCCTTGGTCCGACCAAAGATCGCAGTATTCTCTTCTCGCCAACCTCCAAGATAGCCCTTTCCACTGACATCGATCTTGCTCAAGCCATCCACTCGCACCTCATTGTCGATGGATAGATCGAGAACATTGGTGCCTGAGATGCCTTGGGGGCTGTGAGTGAGAACGGCGCCGTTAAGAACGTATAGGCTGCGGAAAGCATGCGCCCCATCGATGCGCAAGATCGTGTTCCCGCTTATGACGATATCTTGATTTTCGAAGCGCAGGTCGTCTGCGGCAATCACTTCTGTGATATCCGATGGATACTGTGGCTGGAGAACAGAGACGTCCTGATGTGCTTCAAAGAAGAAACCCTGCCGATCTTGGGCCGCCAGGGAGACGCGGACCCGCCCTGGAGATGAAGGAGTGAAGTTCTGCTTCAATAGATTGCCTGAAATGGGCTGGAGAATTCGACTCCCTACCAACTGGCCGTCAATTCGAAACTCCGCCCACTCCAAGGGGTTGTGCTCATCCGTGACAACTCCCGACAGTTCAATAGATTCACCAACGCCCATGTACTCGACATGGCGCAACGTGATTGTCGGAGGCAGATTGGGCATGACAGTTGTCACCCGCTCAGTCTGCCCGACGCGGCCTCGCAAATCTGTCGCAATAGCGCGGAATACAACTTCAGAACGTGAGCTCAAATCGGGAAGCGTGTACGAAACCGTGACCGACGAAGTTGCGCCTGAACCGATTTCAACCCCATCTGCATATAGCTTGATTTCCGACAAATCGCCGTCCGAGTCGTAAGCAACAGCGCGGACAGGAACGACTTCTCGTTCATAGCCACTGGCTGCGGGATAGTTATATGAGAGTGATACCGTCGGAGCCATCCCGTCGGGCACGACAACGTAGTTCCGCGAGGCCGACGTTTGTCGTCCCATCAGGTCAACGGCCGTCGCAGTCAGCGTGACTGACTGGCCAACTGAGTCTTCAGGCAAGAGCAAATCATACTCAACCTCCGCTTTCGCATTTCGCTCAGAGGAGGTGGCAACCAGCGCCCCACCGACGCTCAGTTCCATCCATGCGATGCCGTCATCTGTTGATGATATCTTGATGTTGTTTACATATGGTCCAGCACGAACCGCCATGGGAAAGCCGGTAGGCGCTTGCGGTGCTTGCGAATCACCTCGGAGGGTGATCGTCCTGAATGCCTCCGCAGTGCGGCCCGCACCATCCGTCAAGAGCAGGGTCAGGGGGAGTTGCACTTCCGTGTCTACGACGGGCAATCGGAACTCCCCACGGAAGCTCGTCAGCGACGTGGGCGACGACTCAAGCGTGCCGAGATACGTCGTCCCCAATCGAGCCACAATGCTGACGGGAGTGCTGGCTCCCGATGTAAAAGCGACAACGCTGAGTACACTCCCCGAGTAGAACGTGCTGTTGCCCGGACTGCTGATTCCTACACTTGGAACGGTGGTCGACGGGGGCAATACATTCAGACGCAGCGGCGGGGAAAGCGCTTCTGCCCCGCCCGCCGAGCGGATACGGAATTGAACGGTATGTTGCTGCCCACCAACCAGGTCACTGGGAATCGTCCAGCGGGCTCGCATGCTGGATTCATCCAAGGTGACGACAGGCTGGTTGTTCACGACCAACTCGAGATCATCTACGCCAATGCCGCTGGCAACGGCGGAGAGCGCGAGCTCTGTCCCTGACTCAAGCGCAAGCGGGCTGAGCGGTGAGTGGATTCGAACGGACGGAGTGCCCTTCGTGGGAGTGGCATACGCCCTCAAGATTGCGCCGCCGCCAGCTTCGCCGGCGTCCGCAACGAGGATTCGCCCAGCACTGAGCATGGCGTCACGGGCATCAGTTGCTTCCAGATGAGCCAGTCGCTCCGCGGATTGGCCTTCAGGGAAATGCCAGACTTCTACGCCGGCCTGCCCCTCACTGACGATTGCCATCCGCCCTGCCAGGCGGATACGACGAACGCCTCCCAAAGTGGGAACAGTACCAATCAGCTCTGGTGCCTCATTCTCGCGCAGTGTGTAGACAGAGAGCGAGGCCGACCCGCCGATGACGCCCAGTGGTCCATCGACCGCGACCGCGGTGCTCGGTGTGGCAATCGTCGCGGAGCGCAATAGGTGCCCAGAGGGAGTGACATCCACGACGGCAACCCCACTGGCCCCCATGGCAACCAGCGCTCGCCGCTCGTCTCCAGAAATACCCAGGGCAGCACTCCCCAACTGCAATGAGTCTCCACCTGTTACCACTGGCCATCTAATTGATTTTACGGCACCCGCGGAAACAGCCCAGATTCGTGCTGGAGAGACGGCGAATTGATCCACGCTCCCCAATATCTGCTGAACCTGCTGAGTCCTGCTGTCATATGAAAGTACGCCACTCGTGTTCTCCCGATTGACGCTCAAGGTGCTGCCATTCAACACGAGAACATCGCGACCGACTGCCTCGACTTGTAGCGTGTTCGTCCCCGAAATGCGCTGCCCGTTGGAGGTCGGGGTCGGACTGCTTGTCAGGTCCACGGATTGAACGCCAAGCGAACTCGCCGCAACCAATGCCCCGTTTCGAAACGGCGTCAGCCCCAAGGGAGGGTAACCAATACTCAACTCCCCGGCCGCTACCCCCATCTCAGGCGTTGGCAGGCTCATGACGCGGACACCCAATGGCCCCGTCGACAGGAGCATGCCGCCACTCACAAGGACATTGTTCGCTTCCAGTTCAATGCGACTGACAACTCTGGGGCTGGTGGGGTCGCGATAATCCACGATGCGGAGGATGCCGTCAGAGCTTGCGACATAGGCAATCCCTCGGACGACATCGATCGCGCGAACTCCGGCAGGGATTGAAATGGCGGGCAACTCGATTCGCGCCATGCCCTGCGTCCGCATCCAGGCCCGCAGCGTGCTGTCGGTGCCTACGACTGCCAGGTCGCCATCTGCCTGCGCAGCGAGAACGATTTCCGGTGATACTGGAAAGGCAGCTGCATTAATATCGCCATTTTCGGCGGCGATAGGCACGAGCACTGAAGATGGTCCACTGATGACCACGGGTCCATCAGTGCTTGAGCCTAGGACGCGAGTGTAAAGGGAGGTGGCGCCAATTGGAGGGTCGATTGGACTGGCTGGAACGCTTACGTCAAATCTATGCAGCCTGTAATGACCGTTGGGCATCGACTCTGAAGCATGAAGCAGCCCGGTGTAGGCCACACCTGTGTACATACCCGCCATCCTGGCCACTACCCTCGGTTCGGATGGCGCGCTTACATCCACCAGCCAGAGTCCTGACTCTCCGAGTGCAAGCGCGACGATCGAGCCAAAGGCTGCCACTGACAAGGGGGGGGCAGGTGTTTCCAGCGCACCGACCGGTTCAAGCCTCGGGTGCCCGGTATCGAATGAAAACCGCCCCACCCAAAGCCCAGCCGCGGTCGTTACGAAAATCCTATTGCCCAGCAGCGCCAAATGCGTTGCACCCTCCAGCGGCACCTGGTCGACATCTACCGGCCTGGACACAGGCGCGACAAGCCGGGTTGCTGAAACAGTGCTCATCTGCCCCGCGCCATCCTCCGCCCTCGCGTTCAACGTCAACTCGGTGCCTGGCGGCATGTGGACGGGAATTTCATAGCGAAGCGCCAAGCCACCGCGCGCCAGGACCACGCCAGCCGCCGACAGTTCGAGCGTCACGCGCTCAAGGGCGACGTTGTCCGTCGCCACGACAGTCGCAAGCAGCTCGCTGCCCGCCGCGACAGTCTCACCCGCTGGATCCGTCTTGATGACACTGAGAGCGGGCGGAATCCCATCCACAATGATATTGAGCGTGAGCGCCTCGGGGTCGGACTCCCGCCCCGCGGCGTCGCGGGCCACGGCGGTCACCGTTACAGTCCGAGCACCTCCGCCAAACGGAATCCGGACTGGCACCTGGACGTACGAACCAGAAGCGTGCACTGCCTCCTGCCCGTCAACCATGAGACGAATGCTGTCGCCCGCGACGGCGGTGGCGACCGCAGCCTCGATTGTCACGAACGTGCCTTCGTAGATTGCCCCCGATTCACTCAGGACCCGCCGCAACAGACTCACCACCGGGGCTTGTCCGCCCTCGCCGTCCCGCACCAACACGGTCCGAGTCAGTGGCGGCCCTCGTGTCCCCTGGGCATCCAGCGCGACAAACGTCATCTGCAACGACGTAGCGCTTCCTGCAGGGACTTCAGGGGCTTGGAGTTCTCCCGCGAGCCGCGGCGCCGACAGGACGACCGGTGTGCCGCCAGCCAGGGAGACCTCCACCTGTGCAACCTGGGCTGGATGCGCGGGGAGTACCGCGACGGGGAAGAAAGCCCCTTCGACGACCTCCGAGGGGGCGCTCACGTCTGCGAGCGCCGGTCCAGCCGACGGTTCAGGCTCAGTGAGTGTCACCGTCCGCTCAACCCGGACCTGCCGACCCGCCAGATCTTGCACAACCAGCGCCACCGTACAGGAGGTTCCCGTGGCGGGCAGATCAACCCACGGTGGCAGTTGGGAGTCGCGCGTATCCACGGGCACACCGTTGACGGATACCTCGGCCAGGAAGCCATTCAGCGGCAGCACGTCGTCCGACACCATCGCGTCCAAGGCGACACGCGTCCCACGAACCGCCGAGGCGGACAGTTGCAAGGCGACCTGCGGGGTCGCGGGCCCCCGAATGACGGCCTGGCGAAGCAGCCCACGAGGCGTGCCGCTCACCAGCGCACCCGGAATCAATGCGGTAGGGCCTTTCGCGTCCGGATACAGGCCAGCCCCCATGGGCGCTCCCCGCACATCAACAATGCGGGCGCCAGCCGCGGTTCCCACGACCAGCAGCTCGCCAAATGCCGCAGCATTCAGTGCTTGCGAGCCCAGCGCGACATCGCCACGCGGCAGCAACTGTGCCTGCGCCGGCCCCGACTCGACCAAGGCGAAGCAGCGAACCCGATCGCCGGCCACGCAGACGCCGCCATCCGCCAGGGCAGCGGTCGCGGTGAAGCTTCCTTCGCCGAGGGCCGATCGAGCCAGCTCTCGCGGTGCGTTCACCCATGCGACATCAACCGCGACGACCACCGTCGCCGTGCTTGCGAATAGCGTTGAGCCCTGGGTGTCCAGAGACGTAACGGGCCCCAGGCTCAGCCGGCCCAGCCACGCCCCGTCAGCATGGAGCAGTTCAACTCCCAGGTCGTTCGCGACAGCAAGCCAGCTCTGTGCGCCGTCCAGAGCGGACGGCGCACGAACAAGCGGCGTAGACGCCTGCGCGCTGGGTTCCAGATCCGGAAGCGTGAAGCGTTCCAGCGAGCCCGCGCCCTTGTGTCGAACGGCGACCACGACCTCGTTACCCGTGAAAACGGCGCCTACTGGCGTCCCAGAGATGCTGCGAACCGCGACTCTCGCACCGGAGTGACGCGAGCGCAGCTCAAGCTCTCCTCCCCCGCCGCTATCCGACCGAACAACCAGCACCGAATCCGCCCGGGAAACCAAGGCCACTGGCTCCCAGAAGTCCTCCGCGTCCTCAACAACCACGGGCTGGCCTTGGGTCAGCACCGCCAGGGACCCTTGGCGCATTTCAGCGTCGGACGCTCCGCCGGGCGCAGTGACGGCCGCGCGCGTCACCACCAGGGCACCCTCGGGGCCCTCAGGAAGTCGCGAGGTTCCCGAGAGCCCGCCTGCAGTTCGTTTCACGAGAAGGTTGGCCTCTCCGACTTGAACGGACAGCTCAGGGCTTATACCCGCGTCCGACGCAACGGAAAGCGCTAGCGTCGAGCCACCCAGAAGCAGCTCGCCATTCGGCTCCTGCGCCATGGCAACGTCCACGCTCGACTGACCGTCATCCACGATTGTTACCGCCTGTCGTGCAAGCAAACTGGATTCGCCGGCCTCGTCGGTGACCTGAGCAGTCAGCTCCAACGGAGCGGTTCCACCATCAAGCACCGGCGCAATGAACTCGGTGTGCCATGGCGCATGGGTCAGCAAACGCTCTTCGGTGCCCGCGGTGATGCGGACAGAGGCCACGGCTCCCGCCGCAATCGGCGTCACCTCCACACCGAAGGGCCGGCCTTCCGGCAGCAGCGTGCCCGCATCGGGAGATTTCAGCGCCACATACGGGCGGAGAGTGGATGGCTCCACGGAGAACGAAGCGGTGGCTTCACCTTCATTCTCCCGCGTGTCACGCGCGACGGCCCGAACCACGTGCGGTTGTGCCGTTGTGACGACGGGCGCTTGCCAAGTCACGCGCCAGGGCGCGCTCCGGGCCACGCCCACCGAGGTCTCATTGACGAAGAACTCGACCTCAGCGACACCATTCGCATCCGAGGCTATCGCCTCGAGCGCCAGCGTCGCTCCGGACACCACGCGCCCTCCCTCCATGGGCGTCCGCACGAGCACGGTCGGAGGTGTCGCGTCCCGCGTCACTGTCAACGTCCGCGGAGCCGACGCGGTGATCTGGCCTTTGTTGTCCGTGGCATACGCGGTCAGGACCCGTTGCTGACTGGGCGCGCTCCCCTGGACTCCGCCCAGGGGAATCTCACGCGTCAAGGTCGCTGTCGTCGCGGTCAAGCCGCTGAGCTTCGCCCAGGGGATTCCATCCAGGTGGAGTTCGACCGCGGTCACCACGGAGTTGTCGACCGCGGAGACGACCACGGTCTCCGTGGCACCTTCCTCACGAGTCGCGTCGGCAACAGGTTGCTGGATCGTGACGGACGGCGGGGAATCCTCGACAACCTGAATCTGCACATCCCATGGCAGACTGGTATTTCCGCTCGAATCCGTTGCGGTCGCCGTCAAAAGCTGCATCGTGCCCACGGCAGTCGGTAGCCAGTTGTACGAATAGGTGCCTCCCGAGCCGCCGGTGAGCGGCACACCGTTCACGCTCAGCGTCGTCGTGACCGCCTGATTGCTGTCATCCGAGGCCGCGACCTGGAACGACCAGGTAACGCCCGCCGCGAACGCATCATCCGTCAACACCACGGCGCCCCCCGCCCGTCGGAGTTGGAGCGTCGGCTTCACGGTGTCAACCGTGCGGAAGTTCTTCCGGAAGGTGCTTGCGACATTGCCGGCGACGTCCATCACTCCCAATGCCGTGAGGGCGTAGGGCGTCGTGGACGTAAGCGCTTCGGCGGGCGTGAAACGAAGTGTCCGCCCGTCCAGCAGCAACTCGGACGCGCCCGGTACCGGGACTTCCGAGGAATGGCGAAGCAGGCGAAGTTGACTCGCGCTCTCCGTCGACAGGGGTTCGTCGAAGCGCACGTCAAATATTGCCGCCAACGGCACGTTCAGAAGGCCAATGGTGTCAAGGGGCTCGACGTGCTCCACCACCGGTGCCCGGACGTCACCTCGATAAACCGCGTTCGTGACGTTCAGGGGAGCAGCCCCAGGCTGCGTGAGCGTGAGCGCCAGATGACGGATGTCCCCCTCCGGAACGAGCGCCTCCACGCCTGTTGAAGTGAAGCCCCGGGTCTCCGCGCAGACGCCATCGAACCGGACCTCGATGCCTCGATGGAAGCCCGATCCCACGATGCGAACCCAGCCACCCGCGACGTCCACTGCACGCGGAGTCACCTCCACGAAGCTCATGGGCGCGACGTACAAGAACGGCGACGCGGCGGTGGCTTCCGCACCGTCCGCGCGAATCACGCGAACCACCGCTGGGCCCGCGGCACCGGCCGGAGGAAGCGTCACGGTCAGGGTAGCTTCCTGGGCATCGCCAATCCGAGGCGCCTCCTCCCCGCCAATCATCACGACGGTCGAGGCATTGAACCCGATGCCCGACAACACCACGGGAACGCCACCTGCCACGGGGCCGCTGGCCGGAAGCATCGTATCGACGCGGAGCGAAACCGGCGCCCCTCCTGCCCGGAGGCCGTAGCTCCAAGGTGCCAGCAGGTGGCTGCCATGGACAGACGGCACTGGCACCAGCTCCAGTCTCGCCTCATAGATGCGCGAGGGGTCCAGCGCCGTTGAAGGAATGAACGCGAGCGACGTCGCAGCGGGATCCGCAACTCCGGGAACCTGCAAGGCGCCATCCCAGAGTTGAAGTGATGAACCCGCTGCAATCGCGGCGGGTGAGTCCGTGGCCAGGGAGACGGTCACGCTGCCATTGATCGCAATGGCTTCGCCGGGCAGCGGCGACAGTGAAGCAACGGTCGGATACGGCAACTCCAGCGCGCGCAGGGAGTTGCTGACGCTGACCACCGCCACACCATTGACGATGGTGGCGCCAGAAACACTGCTCCCCGTGAGCGCGAAGCTGCGTTCGGTCAGCGACTGCGTCGTGTCCAGCCACGAGACGCGGTTTCCGTTGACAGCCAGCAGCCACGGCCCGCTCAGCATCAGCGACTTCGAGGACCCGCCCGACGGATCCAACGCATAGGCCAATACGCGTGGCTCCGACGGATCCGTGACGTCGAACAAGTGCAGCGCTCCACCCGCGGAGGCCGCCACCCTGCGGCCTTCCCTCGTCAACGCGCCCATGGGCGTTCCCAGGTCGGGAATGGCGTTCAGGAGTGGAAGCGTGCTGCCCTCGGTGCTGCGAATCTCCAGCCGAGAGCCGCTCACGCCATCTTCGATGAGGACCAGGAGCGCCTCATCCACCACATCCAGGTCGATGACCGAGCCCGTTCCCAGGAACGTGCGGGCCACCACCACGTAGGCTCCATCAACCGGTGCGAGCAGCGCCAGCTCATTGCCACCCGCCACCGCCACGTAAGCGCCAGCGCCACCCGCCGCCACGGCCTTCAAGGCAAACGGGGTCGACGGCGCCAGTTGCACGCGCTCCAGCTCCACCGGACTGCACGGCGCGTGCGGCGCAGGGCTGCACACGGCTTCGGAGACACGGTAGCGGACCACCTCGGTCCTTCCGGCCAGGAAGAGCTCCGTCCCATGGAGGGCCATGTCCACGGGGTCGCTGACGCCCTCGACCTGCCCCACCACGCTCGGACTCCCGGCCACGCTGAAGTCCACCACCGTCAGCACGTCATCCCGCGCGGCAAACACGCGATGTCCGTGCCTGGCAATCACGGCGCCCATGTTGTCGAGACGCGCGCGCTCCACGAGGGTGAAGGTGAAGCCACCATCCAAGGTTGCCTGCTGGGGCGGAACGCCTGGCGTCAGCACCGTCAGGGCCACGCGTCCCGTCACGTTGTCGGGAACCTCGACGAGCAGTGCGCCAGCATCATCCATCACCACCGAACGTGCGGGCACCGTGTCGAAGTGCACCTGTGAGCCAGGGAAGAGCCCCGCCCCCGTCACCTTCACCACGGCGCGACTGCCAAACGGCGCATGTCGCGGCTGCACATCGGCCAGGGCCGGGGACTCCAGATACCGGTAGGCCCCCAGCAGCAGGTGCGACAAACCGCCAGGGTTGGTGACCTCGACCGCGGCCGCCCCCGGCTGCCCTGCCGGCACCGTCACGCGAATCCTCCGGCCATCCGAGGACACCTCCTTCACTGGCGCGGGCACGCCGCCCATCGTCACGAGGCAGCCGCTCAGGAATCCGCTCCCGAGCACCTCCACCTCATTTCCACCCGCGGCAAGGCCATAGGCAGGCGACACGGACGCAATCTCCGGCCGCTCCTGTGACGCATCGCGGCTGGTCCGGAAGCGAACGCGCCCAGGCACTCCCAACGTCGCGCCCCGAAGGTCCCTGAGGTCCGCGCCAATCCGCAGCTCGTAGGCCGTGTCCAGGGCCAATGGCACATAGGGTGTCAGCTCCACCTGCCCGCCCTGCGCATCCACGCGAACCCGCCGCGCCACGGGAACGGCTTCTTCGTCAGTACGGTGGACCAGCGTCACCTCACCGGCGCTTGCTTCGTCCGGGAGCGCGGTCAGCAAGACCTGGACGACCGCGCCCGGAGGCACCACCTCTCCGTCGCCTGGCACGGTTCCGCGAATGTCGAGCGTGTCCAGCTCCACCGACGCCAGGGCGCCCGCGAGCGGAAGGTTGGCGTCCGCGGCATCGCTCACGGGGAGCTCCACGGGCGTACCGTTCTTGTCGAGGAACAGCGTCCCCACGAGCAGGTAGCGGCCCATGAAGGCCAGCGTGCGTGCGTCACCAAACACCGTCGCTCGGCCCAGTTGGACGGGCGCGACGCCCTCCAGGACGGAGTACCGCAACACCTTCCCACCGCCCGCGGCAACGTAGGCCACGCCGCCCGCGACGCGTGTCTGCTCGGCGGACGCCCAATCCCCCACCGGCCCGTCCACCAACAGGGTCCCCGCGGGCGTGGGGTTGTTTACGTCCGTCAAATCATAGATGGCGACCTGCTTTGCCTTCCCGAGCGAAAGGAACGCCCGAGTCCCCTCCGCGGTGATGTGCACCGCGGGGGCGGACAGGTGGGCCGATCCATGGGACGTCAGGTTGCCCGTCCTGGCATCCAGCACGTACAGCACGGGGGCACCAGGAGACGCGCTGGAGACGAGCAGATGTGGCCCATGGAGCGCCAGCGCGCTCACGCCGCCTGGAATCGCACGCGTTCCGAGATGGAGCGGCCGGCGAGTCCCGTCGGCCAGGTCGAAGACCTGCACACCCGCCGTATCGCCCACGAAGAGCAATGTGCCGCCGATGGCGATATCCGCCGCGGCACCACTGACTTGGAGCTGCGGGTACGCCTCCTCGATCTCCGCCGGGGTCGAGACATCCACGATGCGCACGCCGCCCGACCCTGCCGCGACGTAGACGGTATCGCCTCGCTTCAGGACTCGATGGCTGCCCCCTTCCCCGGGGAAGTCGAGTTCGCTGATGACGGTGACGTGCGTCGGGTCACTGAGATTGGCGAGCAGCAGGCCGCCCTTCGGCGTCTTCCGATTCGCCTGAAGCGGCGCTCCACCCGCCACGTCATGGACATCAACGACCGCACCCAGCGCCGCATAGGCGACCCCGGAGTCGATGATCACGTCCCGCACGGGCGCGGTCGACAGACGCGCCACGGCCCCTGAGCCGTAGAGGAATGAAGCAGGCAGCGACGAAACATCGGTGCCTGCCTGTACGGACACGTCGACCATTCCGCCGGGATGAGGCGGAGCGACAGCCTCCGCGCTCTCCGCGCTCAGCACACGCACGTCGAATGAATTCGTCCCACCAAAGGACACCTGCATTCCCGGCGCAAAGCCTCGTCCTTGGAGCCGAACCCTCGTTCCGCCCTGCTGCGGAGCCCGTCCCGGCGTGAGGCTGAGCAGCGTCAACGGCTCGCGATACACGAAGCCGCCCATCCTCCGGGCGAACAGGCCACTCGGGTCGATGACTTCCACGGTCGCGGGACCGGCTACTGGGAGGCCGTTGACCTCGATGGCAGGAGGAACCTGGAGCGTCATGGACAGGCCATCCTCACCCAACGTGGCGGCTGCGACCTGCCCACCGACGCGAACCGTGGTGTCCTCCCTGAAGCCGCTGCCTGCGAGCAACGCCTGCGTAGACTGGTCGGCACGGCCAGAGGCAGGGACCAGGGTCGAGATGACGGGCTGCATGGCATCCGTGTCCACGACATGGAACGTGCCGGAGAACGCCACCGCCTGGGGGAGCAGGTTGAAGGACACCAGTCCATTCAGAGACACCGTGACTTCGTCATTCGGCGCGAACAGCTCGCTCGGCGTGAAGATGACCGACGAGCCCCTCACGGCGTACTCGACGTGCCAGGTCCCCTCGACGGTGCTCACGTCACCAGCGCGGACGCGTGACACCGTCGCCGTCTCCGGCGTGAGCGACGACCGAAGCACCGGGAGCGTGAAGTCCACCTTCACGTGTGTGTCCGGCATCGCATGCCCCCCTGGTGCGGGCGTCATCCCGACGGGAAGCAGCTCGTTCGGGGGAATGGATTGCACCGTACGCTCCCCCCCGGTCGCCACGAAGAGCGTGCCGGCCGCCCAGCCGAGGCCCGTCGACGCCGAACCCAGGTCGGTGTCCTGAATCAGCGCGGGCATTGCTGGGTTGGAGAGGTCGTACACATACAGGCGACGTCCCACCGTCACATAGGCACGAGCGCCTCGAACCACGACGCGGCTGCGGACGAGCGCCTCGTAGGAGGTCACTGAGGCGTCGACCAGGATGCGCCCCAGGCGCACGCCCTCACGGTCGTAGATGGACAGGGAGAGACCATCGCCTTGTGGGCCCACCACGTTCGACGTCAGCGCGAACAGGCGCTCCGGTCCCAGCTCCAGCGCCAGGGCATCCGCATCAAGCGACACCGTTCTGGAAACCAGCATCGCAGGCGAGCTGGCATCGAATACCTGGACGTAGCCGGCGGCCACCGAGGGGTCCACGGTTGCGACGAACGCATCGGTGCCTTCGATTCGCACCGCCGTCGCCCACCCTGAACCCGCGCCGCCCTGCGCCGTCGCGACCTGGCGCATGAGCACCGGCGCATCCGAGCGCGTCACGTCCACCACCGCGAGTCCCGCCACGTCATTGGCCAGCAGCGCCAAGGCTCCATCCACGTCCAGGTCTCGCACGGGAGAATGGGTGGTCAGGCCCCCCAGCCGAAGCGGACGCTCTTCCAGACGGACATCGAAAATCTCGAGGCCCGACTGGCCTGATGTGGAGACACCAACGTAGAGCGTGTTCCCCACCAGCTCCAGCGCCGATGCAACGCGCGGCGGGAATCCGGGCAGGTCCATTCCCACGCCGATCGGCAAGTCATAGGAGAACGTCCCGACCGGAACGCCAGGACACGGCGTCTGCGGTGCATCGTCGCAAGGCGGGACGAGCTCAACGGACTCGATTCCCGCACCGGTCGCCTCCGGAGTGGTGAACTCCAGCGAAGACAGATCGAGGATGTCCACGTCGACCGCAGCCTTGTTGCCCACACGAACCGTGGTCCCCGGAGCTACCGCGCGGGCGGACATCGAGACGCGAACCCGCGTGTGTCCCTCCACCGGACCATGGTTCGGGCTGAGGGTGACCTGGCCGGGCAGCGGTTCGAGCGCCAACAACGCCGCGGGGAAATACGCCTCAGGGAGCCCTTCATCCACCACCCAGAGATCCACGGGGCCCGCGGTCAGCGGCGGGAGCGTGAACCGCAGCTCGCTGTCAGTGCGAGACGTAATGGACGCCACCTGATTGGCGGAGAGCTTCACGGTGCTCACGCCCAGGAGCCCACTTCCGCTCAGGGTCACCTCCTGTCCCCCTGCTGTGGAGACCGTCGAAGGTGACACCGTGTCGATAACCGGTTGGCGGGCGTTGGCCTTGCCAGTGACGAACGTCGTTCTCAGCGGGATCAACAACCCGCCCGCGCGCTGATCCGTGACCGCCGTATCCACCTCCAGGTGGTACGTGCTCTCGGGAAGCAGAGGCGCCTCGAGTGACGCCACGATGGCGAAGTCGAGCTGTCCCGGAATGTCGCGCACGCTCAAGGTCAGGGGCACCAGCGCGCCATCAGGTCCCCTCAAGCGAACCGTGCCGCTCGTGACGGTGGACTCGGCGATCGGCCGGTTCATCTGGACCACGAGCTGCGGCAGGCTGGGTGGCACGCGCTCACCCCGCGCAGGGCTGTAGCCCGTCACCAGCATGAATGGCGTTTCCAGCTCCGTCAGTTGCTGTCTTCCCGCGAGCAGCAGGCGATCTCCCACCGTGAGGGAGTCGAACGCGGTCTCGGTGTTGCCGCCACTCAACAGGTGCGGATCACGTGGATCAGACACGTCCACCAGCACGACACCGCCCTCATTGGCGGCCACGAACAGCACGTCACCCACGAGCCGCAAACGCTGCGGCTGGCCCGGGGTGTTGGAGAGCGTCGAGTCGAACTTAATCTGGGTGACGTACTGGGGTGACGCGGGGTTGCTCACGTCCACGAACGTGAGGCCGAACTCGGCCGAGGCGACAATGGCAACGCCGTCATGCACGACGACGTCCGTGAGATTGCCTTCGATGGCAATCGACCCGACGACCTGGGCATCAGCGCCCGCGGAGCTGTAGATGTGGAGCCGGTTGTTCTTCGGCAGGGCCTCGCGGTCCTTGTAGGCCGTGCGCTGACCGTAATCGAGCGAGTGGTCCGGCAGCGGAGGCATCGGCTGGGATGCGTCGCACTTCACGTACAAGACGCCTTGGTGGTCGCCCGTGACCACGTAGAGCCGCCCGTTCTTCACGGTGGCGCCGTAGGGCTGGAAGTCTTCGCCCCCTCCCACCTGGGAGACCAACAGCGGGTCTTCGGGATGTCGCGCGTCCACCAGCAGCACACTGCCCTTCGCCCCGATCTGTGGCTGAACAGGCAGACAGAAGCTGGGAGGCGGAACGTCTGGGTCTCCCTGCAGACCATTGGCGAGCACCCAGGCGCCCACGGGCGTAGGCACCACCCGCGAGGCCATGAGCTCATTGGCGGTGCCCAGCTTGGCTCGGCCCAGGAGCTTGAGGCTTTCGAGCGTGCCGTCCGGCTGCTGTTGCGTCGTGCCGCGGCCGTCGAGGACGGCCAGTCCGCTTCGCCCGTTGGCGACGTAGAGCGTGTCGCCAGAAATCGCCACGTCGAGCGAGTCCGGCATCAGCTCGACATCTGGCAAGGGCGTGCCCCGCGGCAACCGGCCCTGGAGCACGGCGACCAACCGGTCAATCTGCGCGTCGTCCTCGCGGTTCGAGTTCACCACCTGGGCCCCTGCTGCCCGTGGCCTCGTGGCGAGCTGCACGTCGAACGCCGCCATGCGGTAGGACTGGGGCACGGTGCCCCCACCCGTGAGCGTCCCCAGGTAGGCCTGTTCGAACTTGTTTCCGCTGATCGCGGAGCCTCCCGCAGAATAGATGAAGTACGGAGACAGCGGACTGCGGGTCAGCGCGCCCGGCCGAACCGACAGCGCCTTCTCCTCGCCGAGGAACGGCAGGCCGTAGCCCACGCGCTCTGGCGCCGCGCCGCGGTCAACTCCGTCTGGCGCGACGACGACGACGGGTGCGTCACCAAACGACCCCGGTCCCGCCACGGCGCGCATCCGGGTCAACGAGAGCACCTGCACCTGGGTCGCAAGGATCCCCCGCACCCGCACCTGGGTAGAGCCCAGCGGATGTGCCCAATCAGGGAGGAACCCTTCTCCCTCGATGTCCACGGTGCTGCCTCCGCGCGGGTTCAAGAACCGAGGGGTCGCGCTCTCGACATACAGGGGCAGCGTGTACAGGTAGCCGCCCTCACGGCGCGCGCTCAGCCCCGTAGCCACGTTGCGCACCACCACGTCCGCCAGGCCCGGAGCCCCCGCGGGAACATTCACGGTGATTCGTGATGACGAGCTCGCCAGGACAGCAGCGCGGACACCTCCGATGTACACCTCGGCCGATTCATCGAAGTCAAAGCCGAGCAGCTCGCTGATGCCACCGCCCGACACCGGCCCGACTCGAGGAACCAGCTGGGAAATGCGCGGCGCCGCGCCTTCCGCGGCTGCACTCCAGAAGTCCACGAAGAACGGCGCGACAAGCGGATGCCCCGCGGTGCTCTCGAGCGTCTCGCTGAGCGTCAACCGCAAGGGAACATCGGCGGGCAGGGGCTCCTTCAATCGGAACACGATGGTGCTGCGCGCATCCTCGGTCGTTCCCGCTTCCTTATCCCCATCCACGACGACGCCACCGGCAGTGAGCTGAAGCGCGGAATCAACGGTCGTCGAGTCCACCGAGGTGGAAAGCGTTACCGTGATCGCGCTGAGATTCAGTGGCACCACATCACCGGGTGAGACGCTGGCGCTGACCACGGAAAGCTCGGTGCCTTGACCGAAGTCCAGGGACCACCCACCGCCTTCGGCGCGCTGGCGCAAGCTGACCACGCGTCCGCCCGGCGTCACCGCCGCGGCAAGCGTGCTGCCCGCGTGTGCCCCCGTCACATGGCGCAACAAGAGGGGCGCTCCGGGGGTGCTGATGTCCACGATCGCCACGCCCGCGGTGCCCGCTGACACGTAGGCCAGGTCTCCCACCAGGCGCACGTCGGTAGCGAAGCCGTGGACGTCAATCGAACTCACCTGGGTGGGTGCGTCCGGGTTGCTCACATCCACCAGCACCAGCCCCGCAGAACCCGCCGCCACGGCCGCGAGCGTGCCGCGCAGCCGCACGCGTTGGACGTTCAGGTCGAGCTCCCCGCGGACCGTCAGCGGGCCCTCGACGGACAGCGTTCGTAGCTTCCCACCGGACACGGTCCCCGCCGTGGTGCGGGTGCCCACACCCGCCACGGCCAGCCCGCCCTCCAGGGCGATGGCCTGGGCACCAGGCTCGGACACGTACTCCCGAATGGGGAACGGCGCGTGGGTGATGTCGAAGGTGTGGAAGCCCGCGTTTGCCGCGGCAGCCAGCAGCCGGTCTCCACGGGCATCCACGTCATAGACTCCCGCCCCTGCAATACTCCTCTCGGTGACGAGCAAAGGCTCAGCCGGATTCGAAATGTCGAACTCGTAGATGGCGCCCGCGTCAACACTGCCGTCTTCATCGACACCGCTGGCGAAGAGCCGGTCTCCCTCCGCCCCCGGATAGGACACCGCCCAGAGGTCGCCCGCGCCCAACGTCCCGATGATGCGGTCGTCGCCACCGATGCCGTCCTCATCCACCAGCTCGTCCTGGCGCTCCGGCGGGATGGCGATGCCTTCGCCCGCATTCGGGCCGCGCGTATACACGCCCGACATGTCCACGACATGCAGGCCGTTGCTCCCCACCACATAGGCATAGGAGCCAATCACCACGGCATCACGCAGCGTGCCGTTGAGCGCCACTGACGCGCCCGTGGGCTGATCATAGGTGAAGGCGTCCTGAAGGGTTCGGGTCGTCCCATCCGGGTTCTGAACCGTCACATCCGCGGCCCCCGCAACACCGTTCGGCGTGTAGACCTCCAGCCGGTTGAGGCCCAGGACCCGCACGAACTGGCCCTCGACACCGTTGAATCGAACCACGACCGGCTCGGTGACAGAGAATCCATGGCCTTCGATGAGCACACGTGTGCCACCTGACATGGGGCCACGCGCGGGCGCGACACTCGTCAGCGCCAGCTCCCGTGTGTAGAGGAAGGCCCCTGGAAGGATGACGGACACGCCCGCGGTGCTCGTCAACTCGAGCGTCGCGGCGCCTTCCGTCCCGGCGGGCGTCAGCATCGACACCGCCGTCCCATCCTCGGAGACATCGATTTGGGTGGCAGGCTTACCGTTGAAGACGACCTGCATCCCCTCAGAGAAGCCGCTGCCCTCAATGGTCAGCTCCGTGCCCCCTTCGACAGGTCCCTCCCGCACGGAAAGGCCTGAGACACTCATCCTGACGGCATCGCGCGCACCAGCCGTCGTGAATTCCAGGACATAGGTCCCCGGCATCACCGCGCCGGTGCCAGCCCCCCCTTCGACGACCTCGCGAATGCCCTTCACCACCAGGCGGTAGCGCTTCGTCAGCCCCAGCTCGCCGCTATGAGAAATCACCAGCTCGGTTCCGGAAGCGCCGACCGTCCCCGTGACATCCTCGCCCTCAGCCGAGCCGTTGAGTTCGTACAGTCGGGCAGAATTGACCCCTGATTCCCCCAGGGCGACGGGGACGTTGAACGTCAGCCGCACGGACTCCGTGGGACGCACATCCTCTTCGCCATTCGCGGGTGTGCTGGACACCACGACCGGGAAGGGCAACTGGACGACGGCGAGGCCATCATTCGCCTGGTTCCGATGGGTGGCGGAAATGGATGCCACGGCCACGTCCCCGTCAATGTCGACGTCGGAGAGGTTCGTCGCCGGGAACAGGTCGATGGCGTCAATCCCGCGCGGCGCCGCCATGTTGGAGGCGTCCACGAACTGCAGTGATGCGGGACTGCCCACCGTCCCCATGGGTGAGGTGATGGCCGCGGCCACGTGCGGATGGGCTGCACCACCCACGAAGAGGCCTGACCGCATGAGCGGAGGCACCACGGCGTGGACATAGGGCCGTGAGGACGGCACGAGCGATACGGTCCGCAGTGAGCGCGACGCAGCAAGGGCCTGAGGACCCCGGATGGCCATCTCACCAAAGTCTCCTGACAGTTCGCCTACGGCCGAGAAGCCAGGCGTCGCGAGATCCACGAGCAGCGTGCTCGACAAGCTTCCTCGCGTGGCGTGCAACAAGGCATGACGGCCGGCCGCCGCGACCTTCGTCACCGATACCGGTCCGAAGACGCCCGCCATCAGATAGTTCTCCTTCGAGCCCAGCAGCAACGGCCGATCCGGGTTCGAGATCGAGAACACCTGAACGCCGGCATCCCCCGCCGCCACCAACGCCAGGTCTCCAACGAGCGCCACGGCGTGCGCCGTCCCAGGGAACGACACGGGCGGCAGAGAGGTGGGGGCGTTCGGGTGCGTCAAGTCGAACACCATCAGGGCGCCTTCCCCCTCACCCGCCACGTCTACATGCGGCAGCTCACTGCCGTTGGCCACCACGTAGGCACGCTTCCCACGCACCGCCAGGTCCACGGGCTGGTACGGCGGTTGGATGGAGACGCCCCCCATCACCGAAGCATCGGCTGGCTCCGAGACGTCGACCGCACCGAGCCCGCCACGGATGCTCCGGGTCAACAGTTCCGTGGGCGACTTCGCCGCGGTGTAGACCTGCGCCGCAGACAACACCCAAGCGGTCTTGTCCTGAAGTGCCACGGCCACTGGCGCCCCCCGCGACAAGACATGGGCGGGCTGCGTGTCTCCGTGTACCTGAGGGCTGTGGCGCCCGATGACGCGCGAAACGGCCAGGCGGCTATAGAGGAACGCCCCCGCGGTGTACGCGCGCTGGCCGTCAGGGTTCGTCACCACCACGTCCGCGGGCCCAAAGGTGCCCTCGGGGGTCACCGCCTCCAGGAGGCCCGGCGCGAGCACTCGGACCTGTGTGGCGGGGATGCCGTTGAACGTCACGGTCGCGTCGCGCTGGAAGCCCGCGCCAGAAACCTCCACATGCGTGCCACCGGCGACTGGACCTGAGGCGGGCGCGACGAATGAGACCTGCAACATGGGCAGGTACACGAAGCCCCCAACGAGGACCCCTTCTCCCCCATCCGGATTCACCACCGTCACGAGCGCCGGACCTTCACTCCGAGCGGGCGTCACGACGGTGATGCGCTTGTGGTCTTCGCAAACCTCCACCACCCGAGCCTCGGCGCCAGCGAAGTACACCCGGGCCCCCTGAGCGAAGTGGTCTCCGTGAACCGTCACTTGTGTGCCACCCTCGAGTGGCCCGGCGGATGGCGACACCTGGGAGATTGCGGGAGGAGTCCCCGCGGTTGCCCGCGTCTTGAAACTCGCGACGAAGGGCTCGGCCAATGCCGCTCCATTGACGTCCTTGACAGCCGTCGTCACCGTGACGAAGTACCTCGCGGACACCGTCAGCGGGTCTGTCGGTGTCAGTGTCACGGTCCGTCCATCGGCTTCGAGCGCGGCGGGAATCAAGCGCCCCAGCAGGGCATCGCCTTCTCGGAGCATCACGGACTGCTCCGTCACGTGCCCCGAAGACGGTGGCGTGGAGAACTCGATGGCCACGGGGGCATTCACGGCGACCTGCGCCGCGCCGTCCTCCGGGCGCATTCCAGTCACCGAGAGGCGCCTCGGGAGGAAGGCCGCTCCGCCCGTCTGGCCGAAACTGGCCACGGGGACGCCGGAGATGACCGCAACGTCGCCTGCCTTCGGCAGATTGGCCTTCATGGGCCGGAGTGCCACGGTGCCATCCGCGCGCAACGTCGATGCCGACAACAGTCCCTTGGCCGGCTGGCCGTTCACATCCACCAAGGAGGCGGCCACCACCGCCAGGTTTCCACTCACTGCCACGTCCGAAAGTCCCGTCGCGAAGAGGGACTCCCGTTCCGACCGGTGCGAGAGGAGTGAGCGAACCAGCGGTTCGCTGGGACGCGTCAGGTCCACGACCGCCAGCGTCGCGGCGGCGTCACGGCAGGCCACGTATGCACGCGTGCCTTGCGCCACGACTCGCACGGCTTCACCCGGCAACGCGATGAATCCGACTTCCTTCATCCCGGGCGAGCGGAGGTCATGCACCCGCAGACCCGCCGGGCCCCCCGCCACCAGGAGCAGGTCTCCATGAACCGTGACGTCGAGGGCAGGCCCTTCCGTGGGAAGTGAGCTCAGCCGGATCGGCGCGGCCCGGACGCCAATGTCGACCACGGCGACGCCTTCGTCACCATTGGCGACGAAGGCGAGGTGCCCCGCGACGGCCACGCCATGAATGTTCTCACCAGGCAGGTCAACGGTGCCAAGGCGCAGGGGCAACACGGCCGGTACGCCCGACACGTCAATCAGGGTGAGCTGTGGCGGATGCGGCACCGCTCCACCCACTGCAGTGGGCCGGGCCGTGGCCACCACGGCGAGCCCTTGCACCAATGCGGCGGCACGCGGTGGACCGTCCACGAAGGCGAGCCCCAGATTCGTCGCCGTGCCTTGGTCCACCTGGGTGATGGCGACCTGATGGTTTGATTCCCGGACGGAGCCAATCAGCAGACGCCGCTCGGGCCCCGCCCGTAGGAACGACTGCGTCCCCAGTTGATGGAAGGGGTCGAACTCGAAGGCCGGCGCCATGCCGATCTCGACCTTTTCGGATGCCGATTCCCCGCGGTTGCCCGTCGGGTCTTCCGCGGCGGCGCGGAACTCCAGCACGTCCCCTGCCTGCCCCGAGGGGACGGACCACTCCACGCCATACAGAGGGCGATTGGCGGGTCCTCCCGAGGAGACCGTGGTCAACCCCACGACGCCCCCGTCGAGGATGAACTCCACCTTGGCGATGGACGCGTTGTCGGAGGCCCCGGCGGTCAACGCCATCGTGGTGCCCTCCGTCACGACGTCATGACCCGGGGGATCCACGAGTTCGACTTCGGGAGCGACCGTGTCGCGTACGGTACCCAGGTGCACGGGCGCGGACTGGGCCTCCTGGTCCGCGGAGTCAACCGCCACCGCCGTGAGCACCAGCGTCCGGTTTCCACTTCCCAGTTCTGGATGGAAGGTGGTGGTGAAGACGGTGGGCTTGCCGGCGATTCCGGCGGGCGCCAGGGCGGTTCCGACACTCTTCCCGTCCACGAAGAAGTGGACGGCCTTCACGGGCCCTTCGAGGTCCGTGGCATCTGCCTCCACTCGCACCGGTGTGCTTTCGAAAATCGCACTCCCGGCGAAAGGCCGGGTGATGGCCACCGTGGGCGGCTGATCTCTCTGGACCGAAGCGGAAACCGGGTTGCTCCACCGCTCCTGGCCCGCGACGTCGACCGCGCGGGCGCGGAACACCAGGGTCGGAAGGGGCTCACTCCCAACCAGTCGTTCGGGCGTGTAGATGAACTCAAAGGGCAACTGATTGCGCCGCCCCACTTCGACCTCGGCCTCCCCCGGACGCGTGACGAAGAAGCTCACGCTGGCGACCGCGACGTCATCCGACGCCTCCGCCACCAGGGAGGAGGGACGGCCGGCCACCATCTGGGCAACGGGCCTGAGCTCAACCTCTGGAAGCTCGTCTTGCACCACGCCCACCGACACCGAGGCGGACGACACGTTGCCGGACGTATCCGTGGCCGTTGCGTTGATGGCCACGGCCTGTCCCGCCTGGTCTGGAGGCACGCGATACGAGAAGGCGTAAGGCGGCGCGGGCATGGTGGCGTGGAAGTCCCCGTTGAGCGCGAAGTCCACGCGAACGACGCCGACGTTGTCGTCCGCGTCCACCTCGACGCGAAGCACCTGCCCAGCCGTGATTTCCGACTGGTTGGCGGGCGTCCGGAAGGACACCTCCGGCGGCGACGTGTCGGCCTGGACCGCGACCTGCACCGCCGGGGCCAGGGCCTCCTTGCCCGTCGTGTCCCGGGCGGTGGCCCTCAGCGTCAGCGTGCGCCCCGCCGAGCCATAAGGCAGGGGGACGCGGAAGCGGTGCGGCGCGGTCGTGCTGGCGAAGCGCAGCGTGCCTCCGATCCCTCCCTCCACCGTTGCTTCGACCGAGGCGATGCCCACATCGTCCTGGGCGGCCACCACGAAGGCAAAGTCCCTGCCTTCCGTCAGCGTGACACCTTCCCGTGGCTCGGCGATCGCAACGGTGGGAGCCCGGTCGTCCACGACAGGCAGCCGAACCACCTGGCTGCGGACCTCGTGGTTGAACGAGTCCCGCGCCACCGCTTGCAGCTCAAGGGCGTCCCCGCCTTCGGGAACGTCGACCTGGAACACGAAGGGCGGCGCCCGAAGCACCTGCTCCATCATCACGCCGTTGACCCGCAACTGGACGCTCGTCACGGCGACGTCGTCTTCCGCCGATACCGTGACGGTCACCGCGCTGTGCTCCACGACAGGACTGCCATCCACTGGAGAGAGCAGCGACACCGCGGGCTCGCGGTCCCGAACCACGTCCACCAACTGAAGCGCCAAGGCGTCTTCATTGGAGTTGCCCGCGGAGTCACGTACGCGGACGGCGATGAGGTAAGGCGCGGAATCTCCCGCACCCAGTTCACTCAGCCGAGGAACAGTGAACTCCGCGCGCACCACGGGGCTCGAATACGAATAGCCCTCCATTTCACCGGCGGAGTCCGTGGAGAAGCCGCCGGCGCTCCGAATGACGTGGAGCTGGTTCAACGTAGGCCCGACGAGGATCTCGAGCTCCTCGACAAAGACGTTGTCGATGCCAACGGCCTCGACGACGACCGCGCTCCCTTCAACCAGATCCGCGCCCAACGAGGGCCGGAGGACGATGGCCTGGGGCGCCACCACATCCGCTACCACGCGGACGACGTGTTCCCGTAGCGTGTCATGGCCTTCGAAGTCCGTGGCCACGGCACGCACGGTGATTTCAGTGTCCGGGCGGCTGGGATCCAACGCCACGAATCCAGGAGGAAGCCGGATGTTGCCTCGGAACTCCTTGACCTTCGACAGGTCCTGCTGGAAGGACATTGGCAGGTAGGTGATGGCAGCCCGGAGCGCCGGGTCGTACGCCTGAGGCAGACTTCCTTCCGAGCCATCCGGCGGCGCCGCGCTGATGGCCTTCGACTCGCTTTGGGAGACGGTCAGCGCCGACTGCCCATTGACGAAATATTCGACCCGGGCCACGCCCGTGTCATCGGCGGCCACGGTGGAGAGCACCAGGGAGACGCTGCCTTCCGTGAGCGTTGCGCCGGGGGCAGGCGTAGCAATGGCCAGCGAGGGCGACTCCGGACGCTTCCACTCAATCACCACACGGTGGGTCGTCTGCGCGCCAAGGGAGTCCGTGGCGGTCACCTGGAAGAGCGAGGGCGCCCCGTCGGCCATGACAGGCGACGTGAAGGTGACAGAGTCGGAGAAGGTACGCGTCCCCACGGACAGCGACTCTGACAGGAGCGTGCCCCCGGCGTGTGTCACGACGACGCTCGCCAAGGAGACGTCGTCCTCGGCGCTGATCTGAATCCTATGGGGCACGCCCTGAAGCAGCCGGACATACCCGCTTCGAAGTTCCGTCTCGGAGATGACCTGCTGTCGCCCGTCGGTCAGGTCGTACCGCAGCTGGGACAACGAGACCTCCGGGCTGCTGTCTCGATGAACTTCGAGATAGAGCGGCTGCGACACGGAAGCATTGCCGGCGAGATCCTCGGCAATGGCCATCAACTGGATTGGCGCACCCTCCGTGGGCGCCGGAATGCTGATGGGGAAGTTGGCATCACGCAGGCCCCGGCCTTCGAGGAGTCCTCTTCGGACCCCATCCACCAGCAGCTCGATCCGGCGGACGTCCACCTCATCCGTGGCTCGCACCTGGACCGTGAAGGGCACTCCCGCCACGAGCGAGGTGTTGGCTGTCGGGGCGGTGATCTGGACCTGTGGCCCCTTCGTATCGGTCAGGGCCGTGACCTCCTGCCCTGCCACGGTCACCGCGCCAGCGCGATCACGCGCCACCACGCTGAGACGCACGGGGCTCGGATGCCAGCCAGCCGGTAGTCGGAAGTCGGTCTGCGCGGGGGTCCGCTTGCCGGGCTGGACGGTCATTGCGAAGGGCTGCACCGTCAGCCGCTCGCCGGAGGCGTAGGCCCGGACCTGCGCGAAGGAGCCCTCGTATCGAATCCCTAATGTCGAAATCGCGGACGCGGCTTCCGTCCCCGTCTCCGGCAGGAACGACACCTGGACGTCCTCGACGCGCACTTCCGCGGGGAACGTCAGGTCGACTTGATGGGAGGCCTCACTCAAATCCACCTGCCGCAGCCCGCCCGGGTGCCTGGACAGGAAGTCCTGGACGAAGGGGCTTTGCTCCATGCCGGGGGCCACCGTGAACACATAGCGAACCACGGCGCGGAGGCCCGCCGCCGCGGTTGGATCGGCACGGAGGACGAGGTGCTGGGGATCCCCGCTCACGACGCCCGTCGTGGGGGATTCGACCTCCAGCGCGGTGGGTCCGGCCTCGAGCGCGAAGACCTGGTTCTGGCCGAACTCCAACCGGACCTTGGCGCCGTGCATGTTCCCACTGGCTCCGGGGGTGGGCAGCAAGAAGCGCCCGTCCTCCGAAACGCTCACGGGCTCGCGAGTGGTGGCCAGCAGCCAGGCCGCGTCGATACCCGTATCCTCTTCAACCTCCACCTGGAGGGTCTGCTTCGCTTCCTCGACGAGCCCACCACCGCTCGAGGGTTGCACCCAACGCACCACCGCTGGGGCATCCGTGACCAGCTCGCAGCTCACGCTCGCATGGGTGGTGCGGCCCGCCGTGTCCGTTGCTTCCGCCTTGGCGGTGTAGCTCCGGGAGCCAAACGAACCCAGCTCGGGCAGGGTCAGGTCCCAGGTCCGCGTGACGCGCGTCGATGGCACGAAGGCGTCCACGGTCAGCGGTATTCCATCCGCGTGCGCGGAGAAGGACTGGACCGCGCCATCATCCGTCACGTCGGCGTAGAGCTTGATTTGAGCCCCAGCCACACAGGACGTGTCCGATGGAGTGCCCTGGAACTTCAGCGTCACCCGGGGAGCTTCGCTGTCCTGGGCCTCGACGATTTCAAGCGCCAGCTCCGACGTAGGGGTGGCGTTGCCCGCCGGGTCGAAGGCCCGCGCCCTGAGCGTATACAGTCCCTGGCTGACACCCTGGAGCTTGAGCGTGCCCTCGAAGCTCGCGAGGAAGCGCCGGTTGACCAGGATTTCTCCCGGCGCAATCGGATTGGGAACGCGAGTCTCCTCGTAGCGCGCATCCTTGGCAGTGAGCGTGGCCGCGCCGCTGGGAAGCGGCACCAGCTTCCCGTCTTGCGCGACGAGTTCGGTCTCGACTCGCGCCACACGGACGTCGTCCTCGACCGCAACGCGCATCCCGAGCGCACCATTCAGCCGAACCGTCAGCCGGGCACCTGTGGCGGGTGGCGCGGGCGCAAGCAGGTCGGCTGTTGGTGATTCGGTGTCGGGCCGCACCGTGAGGTGCACCTCGGCCTTCTGCGTCTGTCCCGAGGTGTCCCTCGCCTCCACCCCCACGGTTGGCGGCGCTCCGCTGCTGACGATGGGGGCCCAGACGGTAAAGAACTGCTGGGCAGTGAGCGGCAGCTGTGGGCCTGTTTCGGGGAGGTCGCCCTGACGTTGCCCCCCGGAGAGCCCCACCATCGCCACGATACCGTCGTCATCACCTACGGTCGCGGCGATGCGAACGTCCTCACCTTCCTTGTAGAAGGTTCCTGCAGCGGGCGAGGTCACCGTCACCACAGGGGGCTGGTCCTCCACGACCGAGACCTCGAGCTCCCGTTCAGCTGTGTGGCCCGAGGAGTCCGTGGCCACCGCACGAAGGCTCAGCTTCTCCCCTGCCAGGTTCGCGCCGACAGGAACGGTCCAATGAAACACCTCGTACAGGCCATCCTTGTCCCGCTGGGTCACCACGCCAAGGCTGTGGGGCGCGAACAACTCCACGTGCTCGACCTTCACATCGTCAGCGGCGGCGACCTCCACGGACAGTGTCCACCCCGCGAAGATGGGTGCTCCTGGCAGCGGCTTTCGGAACGTCACCATCGGCTTGCGGCTGTCCGGCACGACGACGAGCGGGCGTGACGCCGTCGCCACTTCGAACCGGTCCGACGCCCTGGCCTCCAACGTCACCGTGCGCGGAGCGCCCGTGACCTCGAAGGAGAAACGGAAGGGCGCAACGGTGTCCGTCCCCTTCGACTCGCCGTCCAAGAACAGCTCCACCGAATTCACGCCCACGTCGTCCGTGGCGAGCACTTCGACATGGATGAGGGAGCCCACCGTGGCCTCGGATGGGGTCGACTGTGCGAACGACACCTCAGGCGCCGCGTCCGCCTTTGTGTGGATGGTGATTGAGGGGGACACGCCCACGTTGTTCGAGGCGTCATAAGCCTTGGCGCTCAGGAGGTGCGTGGGCGCTGCCTGCAACTGCGCCGCGGTGAGGATGGTGTGGGTGACGAAAGAACCTCGTACCCCTCCATTCGTTCCGGGCGCGGTGTCCGTGAAGATGACTCCGCCGTCCAGGAGGATCTCCACCTTCGAGACGGAGACATCGTCGAGTCCCGCCACCGTGAGGAGGAGGTCTTGCGTCCTGGGGACCGACACTGCGTCCTTCGGGACGACAAAGGACACCGCTGGAGGCTGCGTGTCCGGGACAGCGGAGATATTCACCTGGGTCCGGGTCGTGTTTCCCGCGGCGTCACGCGCCTCCGCGGCAACGGTCAGTCCGGTCGAGGTCGTCACCGAAGGCAGGGTGTAGGCAGCCTCGTAGGGCGCGTTGGTGGAGATGCCGACCGCCACGTTCCCCACCGACCACCGGACCTCGACTGGGTCGGAGGTGTCATCCGTTACGCGCGCGGTCAGGCGGACGCGGCTTCCGCCCACCAGGACGGAGGACTCGGCTGGCGACAAGATGGAGACCTGCGGGGAAGCATTGGCCTTGGCCGTGACGTTGAACAGCCGCGACACCTGCTGTCCCGCGCTGTCTGTCGCCGTCAGTTCGAGCCGCCGGAGCCGGCCCACATCCGCGGTGACAGGTGTCCACGTCAGGTTGAAGCGCTCGCTCCCGGCGGCGGCGCCGCCCAGGCCTCCCCGCGCGACGCGAACGGCATCGACGGTGGTGCCATCAACGCGCAGCGACACCTGCGTGCCAAAGGCCAGCGCGTCGTCACTGACGCTGCCGCTGACCCGAAAAGGCGTCCCAGCCACCGCGTCCGCGGTGGCGCTCCGGGGCTGCTCCACGGTCACCAACGGCGGCGCATCCGCGACCACCCGGACCAGCAGCGTGTCGGACCGGACCAGCGCGCCGCCCCGGTCCAGGGCTTCCATCCGAAGCGCCAGGCTGGACCCCGCGGTGTCACGGCGCGGCGTGAAGCTGAGCTCCCAGAGGGGCACCAGGATGACCTCTCCCGTCGTGGGATGATTTCGGACCTCGACGCGAGGGAGGTCAACAGAGCCCGCGAAGACATCGTCGACGTAGTACCGCACGACCTGGAAGTCCTCGGTCGAGAGTCCCCCACCCATCCAGGCGCCGCTCGTGACGCGGAGCACCTGGGGCAGTCCCTGGACGAGCAGCGCTCCGGGGGTGGGCAGCTCGACGACCACCGGCTGGGTGCTGGGCGCGGGAACACCCGCGACGCGCACCTTGACTGACGTGGCCTCGGTGCGTTGGCCGCCGCTGTCGACGACCGCCGCGGACAGCGTGAGCGTCGCGCCGCCGTAAGGAGGCGCCTGGATCCGCGTTGAGTAGGGCGCTTCCATGTCGCGGCCCGCGGGCACGCCGTTGATGAGGAATTCAACGTAGGACACCGCGAGGTCGTCCGTTGCGGTCGCGTGGAAATCAAAGGACGTACCCGCTGTCACCGTGGACGGAGCCGCTACTCGAATCGTGGGGACGCCGTCGCTCACCGTGACATCGATGTATGCGTTGAAGGCGTCATGGACCGCGCGGACGCGCGCAACACCGGGCCGCAGGCCGGTCACCCTTCCGTCCCCTCCGACGGCCGCCACGTCGGGAGCGTCGGACGACCAGGTGGTGCCCGCGCCTCCTGACGTGAGGTCCACACGCCGCTCGCCGCCGGGCGAGGTCGCATCCGACAGCACGCCCTCCAGGCGCAGCGCGAGGGTCCCCCCAACACGCTCCACCACGGGTTGCAGCGGGAGCACCTGCACGCCGACGAGGTCCGCGTCCGAATCAACGACGACCTCAGCCTCCTCACTCACGCCCGCGAAGGTCGCGGTGAGCACGGCCGTTCCATCATTCCGCGCCTGGACCACGCCTTCCGCCGAGACGACGAAGACGGAGGTGTCCGACGATTCGTATTGGACCCCCTGAAATGAGCCACTCAGGTTGACGTCGCCCGCGAGCGCGAACTGTCCTGTCACCTGCACGGGCGCCGAGGTGCCATATCCCCCCGAGAGCAGCAGGGGTGAAGGGCTCAGCGAGAGCCCCACGAGCGGATCGAACGCGCGCCCGCTGGTGAACTCCACGGCCGACGTGTTCACCACGCGCCCATACGGGTCATGGACCGCGACGTCGACCACCACCACACCATCCGCGGGGACCTGGACCCCAGCGAGCAGCGGAACGATGAAGTCGACCTGACTGGAGGCCTGCTCTCGTGGTCGCGCCGTCAACCGGCGCACGCTGGCGAAGGCCACAGATTCCGCATCGCTGAGACTTCCGTGCACCCGCCGCAGTGCCTCCACCGAGGCCCCCACGAGCGTCAGCTCGGCATGGGACACAGGACCTTGCGCCCCCACAGTCACCACGAGATGCGTCAGGTCCTGGCTCGCATTGACGCGCACAGCGCCCGTGGGCAGCACTGGGGGCTCATGGGTCAAGTCATACCGGACCGCGAGAGGAGTGCCCGTTCCCTCCGTCGCGGGAGCTGCTTCGATCTCCACCACGGCGTCGGCGGGAAGCGCGCCGCGAAGGGGCACCCGCACATGGAATGGCACTGCGCCCGCGAGGTCTTGGTTGACCACCACGTCGCGGACATCCACAAAAGTCCCCGCCGATGCGGACGTGGCTTTCACCGCGACCCGGAGCTGGCGAACGTCCCCTTCGACCGACATGCCCAGGTCGACGGCACTCACGCCAGGCCTCAGCGGCGTCAACGGAAAGACGGTTGCCACGCGCGCTTGCGCGTGAGCGGTCCCCGTGACTACGAGTCCGGCCACGAGCGCGAACAGCGCCAGTCCCCGCTTCAGGTCATCCAGGAGCACAGCTCCCCCTCTAATCCGACGAAGCCCACCCGCGGCGCGTCGCTGCCACGAGCCCACGACCACCACCCCGAATACGTCAGTGCTGGGACACCGTATCGGCGCCCGCTGACGGTGAAGCGCCTTGCTCTGGCAACTCGACCGAGGCCTCCGCACGCAACCGCGCCAACACCTGCTCAAAGACACGCCGCTGGGCCATGGGTGCCATCTGCCCCAGCACTGCCTCGCGAACTTCTTCAAAGGGCGGCACACGCGGGGCCTGACGTTCCAGGAGCACCAGGATGACAGCCCCAGCCGAATCGTCGATCACGGGCGTCACCTCGCCTTGCCGAGTCAGCGCCCATGCCGCCTTTTCCAAGGCCGCGCTACCGAACTCACCGCGAGAAAGCAGCCCCAGTTCCCCACCACGCGTCCGCTCCGGCCCCTCGCCTGCCGCCGCGACCTTCGCAACGGGCTCCCCCGCGATGATGCGCCGGCGCAAGGCGTCCGCACGTTGCCGGGCCTCCGTCCGTGCCGCACGAGGACTGCCCGGAGAGACCGACACCAGGATTCGGGCCATCCGAAGGCGCTCCGGCTGCGCGAAACGCTCGAGGTTCGCCTGATAGTGCGCCCGAGCCTCCGCGTCCGAGGGCGCACCAACGGTCTTTTCCTCCTGCGCCAACATCGCCTGGATGGTCAGCCGCTCTTCCAATTCGCGAACCTGACGGCGGATTTCCGAATCCTGGGTCAACCCGCGCCGCTCGGCTTCGAGCGCCAGCAGTCGCTTGTCGACCATCGCGCGGATGAACTCTTCGCGCCCCGTTCCCTGCTCGAAGCGCGCTCGCAGGTTGGGCGGTAGCCGTTGACTTTCGCGAAGAAGCTCTTCTCGGGTGACCGTACCGCCCTTGAAGCGAGCGACGACGTTCGCAGCTGGCCCGGCTGGAGCCGGCGCGGACCGCTCGCACGCCGGTGCGCCAAGCAGGCTGAAGAGACAGATCCACTTCCACAGCGCCTGCTGGCGTTTCATCGTGCTTTCGTACCCGCTATTTCGTCCAACTGGCGATTTACTCTATACGTGAGAAAGATCGCAAGGCAGTTGTCCGGTAGCGGATAGTTGACATTCAATTGCACTGGATTCGGACAAAAGTCCGCTGGGTGCAGTCTTCAGGGTGGAGTGCTCGATGGTCAGGCAGTTTCGGTGGGTAGGAACGGCCTCGCTGGCCGTATCTTTGACGCTGGGTGTGGGTGGGTGCGATCGAGGAAAGCCAGCAAGCCCTCAGAAAAGTGAAGGACCTGTCGTTGCAGTTGTCGGCGACGGCAACATCACGCAGCAAGAATTCGAAGCCAAGCTTGCCGAGCAGCCAGCCTTCGTCCGCACCCGTTATGCCTCTCAAGAGAAGAAGAGAGAGTTCCTGGACAACCTTGTTCGGTTTGAACTGCTAGTCCAGGAAGCCAGACGACGTGGCATGGATTCAGATCCCGAAGTCCTTGCCATGCTCGAAAAAGTCATGGTTCAGCGGCTGGTCAAGGCACACACGGAGTCTAGCGAAGATGCGACTGTGAGCGATGAGAGAGCTCACGCTTACTACGAGGCGAACCTTGCTGAGTTCGTCAAGCCAGCACGGGTCCGCGTCAGTCAACTGCTCCTGAAAGCCCCTCGGGGCAGTCCAGAGCGAGCGAAAGCACTTGCACAGGCAACACGACTTTCCGAAGATATACAGCGCGGGGGGAGCGTACAGCAAGCCTTCGATGCGGCTGTCCGGACGCATTCCCAGGACACCACCACCCAGGCGCAGGGTGGCGACCTCGGGTTCCGCACGCGAGACGAATTGAGCGCCTCCGGAGGCGCTACCCTCGCGGATGCCGCATTCACGCTCAAGGCCGTCGGGCAGCTTTCGTCCCCTATCGAGACGGATGCCGGCGTTCACCTGCTCATGCTGCAAGCCCGCCAGGTGGGGATCGAGCAGAAGTTCGACCAGGTGAAGGGTCGTATCGTTCAGCGGCTGGATTCGGAGCGCCGGGCCAAGGCACTCGACACGCTCGTCCAGTCATTGCGAGATAAAACGAAGGTAGAGATCAAGGAAGACGTTCTGACGGGGGTGAACCCCGAGGCGTTGGGGACCTCCACTCTGGCGGCGCCCAAGGAAAGCGAAGCACGCCGTCCCTGACGAGGAGGCACAGCCGATAGTTGACGGCACTCGCGCCGGACTCACTGTGTGAGTCACTCACCACCCAGACTTCAGTGCAAGTACGACAACTGAATCTGGGTGAATCGGTGCCCTGACAGGAGCGGGTTGGGCGGGTCGGCCAGTTCCTGGGAGCGGAAGACCATGCCCAGGCCGAACTGGAACCCGCCCGTGCGGAAGGCCGCGCCGAACTCGCTGTCCCCGACGATGGGCGCCTTCCGGACGCTGAGGCTCGGCCGGAAGAGCGTGCCATCCAGGAACAGGTTCCTCGCCACCACCCTCACCTGCCCCCGGGCGTACAGGTAGGCCTCCCAGGCGCGCTCGTCCCGGATGGCCATCAGCTTCGAGGCGTCCTCCCCCGGCGCCCGCTGCGCCTCCAGCGCCTTGACCACGGACGGCATGATGGGCGCCAGACCATACGGCCGGGCCAGATAGCCCACACGGACCGTCCCTCCCAGGCTCGCGTTCACGAACACCGTGCCCAGCATCGCCCCGGCGGACCACGTCACGTCCACCACGGGGCTCCAGAGCAGCGGCTGCTCGCGAAGCGCGGAGAAGTGGAACGCCGGTTCCGTCGGAAGCTGCTTCTCCCAACCCACCGGAATCCTTGCCACCGTGTGCCCGAAGAGGTTGTTCAACGCCCGGTGCAGCCCCCGCTGCGTCTGCGCCGCCCCGGACGCCGGGCCCGTGACGCCCACCGTGGCCTGGAGCGTCAGCCTCGACGAGTCCGCGGGCGCCCTCCCCGCATAGAGGTGCTGGAAGAGGATGCCGCCGTGCAGCCAGCCTCCGTAGGGCCGGTCGTTCGGGTCCGGGAACACCTCCTGCTCCGGCGAGGGAACAATCCGGCTGGGCGTGTACATGTTCTGCGCCAGCGTGCCACCACACAGGTACCGGTGCTGCACCCCGCCCGGCAGCCCGAGCGTCCGCGCCAACCCTCGGCACCCGTCGTACTCCCCGAAGTGCTCGACGCGGACGCCGTTCGTGTAGAGCCGGTCGCTCTTGGCGAGCACGTCATTCTCGAAGTGGAGGCTCGTGACGAACGGCAGCTTCGTCTCCGCCTGGGCCAGACAGGATGCGGTCAGCAACGCGAGTGCCGTCAGCATCCCTCCAGTCTACCGCTCGCGCCCGTCAGCCCCCGAATGGCCACTGGTCATCAGGCAACACTCTACCCACCACGTCGGCCACCCCGAAGCGCGCGCTGTCTTCAAACGCCTCCGCGCCACCCAGCCCATTCAGGCTCAACGCCGTGGGGCACAGCGCATACGTCTGTGCATGGGACGCCCCCATCAATAGCTTCAACACATTCACCCGCTGCTTGGGCGCGCCATAGGTCATGATCTCGAACCGCTCCGCCGCAGGCGCCTTCGCCAGCGACAGCGCGTAGCGGCAGGCCTCCTCGAAGCCCCCGACCTGATCCACCAGCCCCACGGTCTTGCCGCGCACGCCCGAGTACACACGGCCCTCCGCCAACTGGTGAATCTCCTCCTTCGTCCGCCCCCGCCCCTTCGCGACGATGTCGAGGAACGCCTGGTACATCTCCTCGACTTCCGCCTCCAGCGTCGCCTCCTCTTCCGGCGTGAAGCCCCGCGAGAACGAGAGCATGGCGGCGTTCCGCCCTCGGACGAGCACCGTCTTGTGCACCCCGAGCTTCTCCATCAGCCCGGACACGTCGAACTTGCCAGCGAAGACGCCAATCGAGCCCACCATGGCGTGCGGCGCGGACCAGATCTCCTTCGCGCCCACCGCCACCATGTACCCCGCGCTGGCGCACACCCGGTCCATGTACGCGATGACGGGCTTCTTCCGCGCCACCCGCTGCACCGCCTCCAGCATCTGCTCCGACGCCATCGGCGTCCCGCCTGGACTGCTGATGTAGACGACCACCGCCTTGGAGCGCTTGTCCCGCCCCGCCGCGCGCAGCGCCTTCACCACCGTCTCCGCGTTCGCCATCTTCCCGCTGCCCCCCTTGCCCGGGATGATGATTCCCGACACGGGCACCACCGCGACGCGCGGGTTCCGCCGCAGCCGCTTCCACCGCACCGGCGGGAATGGAACCGTGGACAGGTACGTCGCCATCGGCTCCAGCTCCGTCTCCTCCTCCCCGTCCCCCGGCTTCACCAGCCCCAGGTGCGCGGGGAGGTTCGCCTCGCTCACCAGCGCGTCCACCAGCCCCGCGTCCAGCGCCCGGCGAGCACTGAAGGGCCCCTGGTCAATCAGCGCCCTGACCTCCTCCGGCGCCTTCCTCCGCCCTCGCGCCACCACGTCCACCAGGTCCGCATAGCGCTCATCCAGGAACGACTCCACCGTCCGCGTCTGGATGTCCGAAACGGCGGGCCGAGTGAAGAGCTCCGGCGCCGTCTTGTAGTCCCCGCGCCGGACGAACTGCGGCCGGATGCCCACGCGCGACAAGCCCTCGCCCAGGGCGGTGGCCTCGGCGGCGTAGCCCACCAGCTCCACGCGGCCCATGGGGGGCAGGAGCACCTCGTCCGCCGCGCACAGGAGGGCATACCCCTCGTTGTCCACGTGGACCGCCCAGCCCACCACCCGCTTCTTCTGGGCCCGGAAGGCCGTCAGCACCGCCACCAGCGCATCCCGCTTCGCCGCAGGCACGGCCAGGTCCTCCACCTCCAGGAGGATGCCCTTCACCCGGCCGTCCTTCGCCAGGAGCTCCAACGACTCGCGCAGGCGCTCCACGGACGTGACATCCGCGGGCTCGGGTCGGCTTCCCCCCAGCTGCAACCGGCGGCGGCGGCGCTCGCGGTACGGCGGGTCCCCCGTCAGCCGGAAGCGGACGTAGGCGGGCCGGTGGCTGGCGGCCATCATCCGGAAGGGGGCGCCCAGCAGGGAGACCAGGAGGAGGTACAGGTTGGCGAGGACGATGAAGGGCAGGCGCAGCATGGCGTCCGGAGTGGAGATGTGGGTCTCCGGCCCGTAATGGACGCTCACTCGGGGCGCAAGCCCTGTTCAGTCCTTCCGTTGGGTCGTGATAGCCTCCCCGGCCATATGCGATACCTCGTTCCCCGGATGCTCCTCGTCCTCGCGCTCAGCTCGGGTGGTGCCGCGCTGGCCCAACCTCGCAAGCAGGTCCAGGAGTTCCAGGCCCCCCGCGAGATGACCGCCGAGGAGCGTGAGGCGGCCAAGCAGCGCGCCATGGGCAACAACCTCAACTCCTACGGCAAGGACGTCCAGCTCAAGCAGAAGCCGATTCCGTGGATGGCCGTGGGCCTCGCGGGGCTCGTGTTCGTGGTCGCCGTGCCCTTCGGCCTCCGCGCCTACCGGAACACGTCCAAGACCATCGCCGGGCAGAACACCTTCGGCTCCAACCGCGGCGACGACGAAGCCGCCTGAGCCGCCTTCGGCCCGGACGTCAGACGGGCCGGACCTCCACCGAACCTCCCGCCTCCACCGTGACGCGCACGGGAAGGAAGCGCTCCACGACGCGGGCGTGGGTGGTGAGGTGGTCGGTGATTCGCGCCGCCGTGAAGCGCGTGGTGCCCGGTGACGCCGGCCCCAGGCGCCCGGCGGCCAGCAGCGCGGCGGGCAGGAGGATCTGATCGGCGAGGTGCTCGTCGAGCGCCCCACCCGTCTCCATGAACCGCGCCAGCGCCTCCCCGCCCTCGCGCCCCACGTCC
>NZ_JABXEP010000359.1:0-656 GCF_013372605.1 Myxococcus sp. AM009 | reverse complement strand
AACGCGGGCCCGGGCGCCGCGCGCAACCTGGGCATCCAGGAGGCCCGCGGCGCCTATGTGGCCTTCCTGGACAGTGACGACCTGTGGTTCCCCTGGACGCTGGCCACGTACCGGCGGGTGCTGGAGGCGGAGGCGGGGACGTCGCTGGTGCTGGGCACGGCGGTGCCGTTCTCCCGGGCCGAGTCCCTGGCGTCCGTGGTGCGCGAGCCGCCCCAGGTGCTGCGCTTCGCGGACTATCTGGCCAGCGCGGAGGACCGGACGCCGCGCACCGCGTGCGTGCTGGCGGTGCGCACGGAGGCGCTGCGGCGCGTGGGCGGCTTCACCTCGCTGCGCATCAGCGGCGAGGACTACGACTTGCTGTACCGGCTGGGCACGGCGCCGGGCTTCGCCTGGGTGCGCGCCCCCGCGGTGGTGGGCTACCGCCAGCACGCGGGCTCCACGTCCACGGCGCTGGAGTCCGGCTACCAGGGCACGCGGTATCAATTGGAGCAGGAGCGCCTGGGGCGCTATCCGGGAGGCACGGCCCGCAGGCGTGAGCGGCTGGAGCTGCTGCTCTACAGCCTGCGCCACGTGACGCACTGGTTGCTGTCCCAGCGCCGCGTGGACCTGGCGCTGGACTTGTACCGGCGCGGCCTGCCGCTCCACCTGGCGGCGCC
>NZ_JABXEP010000358.1:0-716 GCF_013372605.1 Myxococcus sp. AM009 | reverse complement strand
CCCACCGAGTCCACCGTCCCCTCCAGCGGCGCGTGCACCGACGGCATCGTCACCCGCACCCGCGCGCCCTCGCGCACCAGCGGCAAGTCGCGCTCGAACACGTCCGCCACCACCCACAGCGCCGAAGGGTCCCCCACCTCCACCAGCACGTCCCCGCCCGGCTGCACGGCGATGCCCTCCGCCGCGCTCCGGCTCAGCACCGTGCCCGCCAGCGGCGCGCGCAGCACCACGGTGGTGCCGCTGCCCGCGCCCACGAAGCCCACGGACGCCTGCGCCCGCGCCAGCTCCGCCCGCGCCTCCGCCAGCCGCGTCTCCGCGGACAGGCGCTCGCGCTCCGTCGTCACGCCCTGCTCGGACATGCGCACCTCGCGCTCGAAGGCGGACTGGGCCTCGCGCAGCGCCGCCGTCGCGGTGGCCACCGCCGTGCGCGATGACGCCGCTTCCGGGCAGTCCAGCGTCACCAGCGCGTCGCCCGGCTTCACCGTGTCGCCGGTGCGCACGTGGACGCGCACCACCCGGCCCGCCAGCGGCGCCACCAGCCGCGACAGCGCCCCGTCCCGGAAGGCCACGCGCGCGGGGGCCTGGAGCGCCGCGCTGCTGGCGTCCGCCTTCACCGAAGTGACGGTGACGAAGGCCCGCGACACCTCGGCCAGCCGCACCACGCCTTCCTTCAGGGGAACGGGCGCGGCGCGCTCGGCGGGGACGGAGGCGGTGGC
>NZ_JABXEP010000357.1:0-999 GCF_013372605.1 Myxococcus sp. AM009 | reverse complement strand
AGGTTTGACGGGGCGCCTCGCATGGACTCGAGGCCACGGGGTGCCGATGCGACTGATTTGGGTGTTCTTGCTGCTGCTCATCGGGCCCGCGTGCTCGACGGTGCGTGTGGTTCGGCTGGACACGGGAACCGCGGCGCCCATCGTACACACACCGCGCGGCGTGGAAGGCGCCGGTTCCGTGGAGCTCGACGACGAAGCGTTCGAGGCCGCCGTGGTGTCCTTGGCGCGGGAGGTGGAGCCTTCGCTGCATCCCCTGCGCGATGCGCGACACCGCTTCAGGGTGCCGGTCAGGAGTGGCGTCTACGCATACGAACGCCGAAGCCAGCGGCTGATTCCCATGGAGGAGCGCGCGGACGGCCCCCGCTTGTTGATGGCTTACGCGGACGAAGAACTGACGCGCGACTACGGCCGATGGTGCGCGCGGAAGCGGCAGCCGGGTGACTGTCTTCGACTGTTGGATGAAGGCCCGTTGCTGGCGAGCGATGGGAAGTACACGCTGGCGATGGCCATCGCCATGGACTCGGTGTGGGCCGAGACGGCCGAGGCGCTTCGCGACATGGCCGACCCACAGGCGCTGCTGGCGACGGTGAGTGCCTCCGTCAGCATGTACCTGCTCCTCTGGTCGCTGCCCGAGCCCGTGAGCAAGGGCGTGGCGGCCACCCTGACCGCCGTCGCCATTGCCTACCTGGGCGTGGACACGGTGTGGCGCTTGCTGGACGGGTGGATTGCCCTGGTGCGCCAGGTGGACCGGGCCACGACCTTCGAGCAGCTCAGCGCGGCGGGGGAGGACTACGGCGAGGTGCTCGGAGAGAGCGCCGCGCGCATCTTCGTCATGCTGGCCACGGCGGCCATCGGGAACACGGCGGGGCTGGCGGCGAAGGCGCCCAGGCTGCCCGGCTCCGCACAGGCGGCGCTGAACGTCGAGGTGCAGGCGGGCTACCGGTACGCGGCGCTCGGGAGCGTGGAGTCGGTGGCGATGACGGCTGAGGGCTTCACCGT
>NZ_JABXEP010000356.1:0-1015 GCF_013372605.1 Myxococcus sp. AM009 | reverse complement strand
CGTAAGCGTCCGGCCAACGACGTGCTGAGAGGCGTTGAGGCGAGAGCCGCCGCCGTGGACGCTGGCGAGCATGTCGAAGTCGGTGGAGAAGCAGGAGTGGTTCCAGGTCGCGGAGTCTTTCGAGGCGAGCGGGCTGACGCAGGTGGAGTTCGCGCGGCAGCGGGGCGTGCGGCTGAGCACTGTGCAGTCGTGGGTGTACCGTCGGCGCCGGCACCTGGCGGCGAAGGCCGAGCCGGTCCGCCTGCTGCCAGTCCAGGTGACGGCCCCCGTGGAGCCGAGCACCACCCTCGTCGAAGTCGTCACGGAGGGCGGGGCTCGCCTGCGCTTTGCCGTGGGCGTTGACGTGGGGTACGTGGCCCGACTCGTCGCCGCGCTGGGGCGGTGAGGCGGTGTTTGCCCTTCCTGCCTCGGTGCGCGTGGTGCTGGCCACCGCGCCCGTGGACATGCGCAAGTCCATTGACGGCCTCATGGCGCTGGTGCGCGCCGAGTGGGGCGAGGACGTCTACTCGGGCCACCTCTTCGCCTTCGTCTCGCGCAAGGGGGACCGAATCAAGGTGCTGACGTGGAGCCGGGGCGGCTTCGTTCTGCTGTACAAGCGATTGGAGACGGGGCGTTTCCGGCTACCGTCGGTGGACGAGGGCGCGCAGGTGGTGCACCTGGACGCCACGCAGTTGGCGATGCTGCTGGACGGCATCGACGTGGCCCAGGTGAGGCGCCAGCCCGCCTGGGCGCCTCCCGGGCGCACGGGCACCTGACGCGCCCGGCCCGGGACGCCTCCGCGCCGTGGCGTGTTGAGGCTACGTGCCGCGCGAGCTCCCTCAAGAACACTTCTGCCCCTGGCGCGAGGAGGCGGAGGAACTCAAGGAGCGCCTGACGTCGCTGGAGGCGAAGATGGCGACGCTGGAGCGCCACGTCTTCGGCCGCAGGACGGAGCAGCTGCCGACGGTGGCCGACGAGCTACGCGGGGACGCGGACACGGCGGCCCGGGCCGAGGCCGCGAAAAAGAAGCGTCAGC
>NZ_JABXEP010000355.1:0-1027 GCF_013372605.1 Myxococcus sp. AM009 | reverse complement strand
AGTCCTCCTGGCTGAGGGCCCCGCGCGTCCGCTCGACAATGACTGCCAGCCGCGCCGGGTCCACCTGCCTTGGCTGGCGCTTCGTCTTGCCCATTGCCCGCTACAACATGTTCCTGGCGCGCAGGCCTGCCCAGAGGGCATGGGCGTCCGGGCTCGCTCCCCTGGAGGGCGACGCGGCCTACGTGCCCACCTTGCGCCACTCAGGGGCGGCCTGCGTGGCCGAAGCGTCGCCCGCGCACAGCAGCACCTGCAACTCGTGGGCGCGCAGCGGGGCCGCCGCCTCACTCGCCGTGGGCCACCAGCGAAACCGCCCCTGGGAAAGGCGCTTGTGACACAGCCAGAAGCCCTGCCCGTCGTAGACGAGTAACTTCACCGCCGTCCGCTGCCGGTTGCGGAAGACGAATACCGTTCCGCTGAAAGGGTTTTCCGCGAGGGCCGCACGGCACTGCTGCGCCAGCCCATCAACGCCCCGGCGGAAGTCCACCGGCTCAATGGCCACCAGCACTCTCATTTGAGGAGTGATTTGAATCATGGGCCCCGCAGCGCGGCCACCAGGGCCAGCACGTCGAAGCCCTGGCACGAAGCGGGCACGGTGAGTGTCAGCCGTCCGCCCTCCCGGGCCACGTACTCAATGACGAGGCTGGAGGCGGGGACGGGTGCCAGCAGTTGCGCGGCGCTCACCTCGACGAAGCCGTCCGGCCTGGCCGCCGCGTCGGCCTGACGCCTCGGTGGGGGCGCCGCTGACGTCCGGGCCTTCAACCCGGCATGGCCCACCCCCAACACGCGCGCGACATGGGACACCCCGTAGCGCCGCGCCGCCGAAACCGCCTCCCTCCACAGCGCCTCCGGCATCCGGCCCTGCTGAGTACGCGTCAGCCTCCACTGCTGCACGCGCCCGCGCAACGCCTCCAACTCTTCCGCTGCGATACTGCCTCTCGCCACCGTCTCTCTCCCGGTCCGCTCCAATGGGCCGAGGACGGTACCGGGGGGCATCAGGGCCCTTCACGCACGTCTGCCGGAAGGACAC
>NZ_JABXEP010000354.1:0-1089 GCF_013372605.1 Myxococcus sp. AM009 | reverse complement strand
GGGGAGGGTGGGCTCGGCGGTGAGCACCGCGAAGACCTCCGGGCGCGAGGGCGCCAGCGGCGGGCCCAGGCCCTCTCGCCATACCTCCAGCTTGGGGAGGGGGCCGTCCTTCCAGCCTTCGACGAGCACCAGGTCCACGGCGCCCGCGGAGCGCTCGAGCAGCGCTGGCAGCGCGTCCGAGGGCGCGGTGGCCGTCGTGAGCTGGACGCCCGCGGGCGTGGCGAAGCCTGAGAGCACGGCGCCCGCGTCGTGGTAGCGGGCGGTGTCGCTGCCGGGCCGGTGCAGCGGATGGGCGTCGGAGGAGTGCTTCACCACGGCCACGCGCAGGCCTCGCGTGGCGAGCTCGGGGACGAGCCGGGTGAGCAGCGTCGTCTTGCCGGCGCCGGACCAGCCCACCACGCTGAGCGCGGGGACGCGGCTCATGCGGGCGCCCCCACGGGGGTGAAGGTGGGCCGGTCGAAGAGCTCGACGTCGACGAGGTCATCCTCGGCGAAGTCCGCGCGGCCCGGTGGGAGGAGGGCCCAGCCCTCGCCGTGGACGTTCTGCAGCGTCTGCCCGGCGCCCTGGGGGCGGAGCACGGCGCGCGGCGCGAGGCCGTCCCGAGCCTCCAGGGTGGTGGTGATGAGGTAGGTGAGGCCCGCTTGCTTGTGGCGCGCTTCGGAGAGGTGGGCGCGGACGCGGCGGCGCGTCTCCCGCACGCCCTGGTGCTTGAGGAGGAGCGGGCGGGCGAACTGGTCGAACGCCACGGTGGCCGCGCCGGGATTGCCGGGCAGCACGACGACGGCGGTGTCACCCAGCCGGGCCACGGCCACGGGCTTGCCGGGCTTGAGCGCGACGCCGTCCACGAAGAAGCGGGCGCCGAGCGCGGCGAGCACGGGCTTCACCAGGTCCTTGTCCCCCACGGAGGCGCCTCCGGTGGTGATGAGGACGTCCACTTGCGGGGCCAGGCGGGTGAGCGCGTCGCGCAGGGCGCGCTCGTCATCGCGGGCGCGGGCGAGCTGGAGAACCTCCGCGCCGGCCTCCCGGGCGAGCGCGGCCACGAGGACGAGGTTGCTCTCGTAGACCTGGTGGGGCAGGGCGGGCGTGCCG
>NZ_JABXEP010000353.1:0-1112 GCF_013372605.1 Myxococcus sp. AM009 | reverse complement strand
GCCGCCCCCGCCGCCGCCCGAGGCGCTGGAGGAGGCGGAGGAAGTGGACGTGGCGGTGGACGACCTGGCCGCCAGCCTGGCGGCGCTCAACGCGGAGTACGGCGCGCGGTTGAAGGAGAAGGTGGCGGCGCTGGAGGCGCTGCTCGTCCGGGGTCGCGGCGGTGACGCGGCGGCGCTGGAGGAGGCCTACACGGTTGTCCACAAGTTGCACGGCACCGCGGGCAGCTACGGCTTCCTGGAGGTGAGCATCCGGGCGGGCCTGCTGGAGGCGGTGCTGCTGCCAACCCGGGCCGGAGCGCCCGTGGACGTGGCGGCGCTGGACGCGTCCTTCCGCACGCTGGCCGCCGCGGCCTCCGTGCCGGTGAAGCCCGCCGCCGCGCCGCCGCGGCCCTCCGAGGGCGTGCTGCTGGTGGTGGACGAGGACGCGAAGCTGCTGGCCGAAGCGGAGCACATGGGGCGCCAGGTGGGCGTGGGCGTGGTGACGGCGCGCACGGTGGGCGCGGCGTGTGAGGTGGCGCGGCGGCAGTGGGTGGATGGCGTGCTGGTCCACCTGGACCTGGGGGGGCCACTGGGCGGCCTGGCCGTGGCGCATGCGCTGCGCGCGGAGGAGAGCCTGCCCGTGCTGCCTCTGGCCGTCACCGGTGCCAGGGGCGTGCTGGAGGAGCGGGTGGCGGCGGCGCATGCGGGGGCGTCCCTCTTCCTGCCACGGCCCTTCACCGCGCGGGACTTCTCCGCCGCTGCCGAGCGCATGGTGGCGGCGCGCCGCCCGGAGCGCGCGCGGGTGATGGTGGTGGATGACGACCCGGACGCCATCGCCGCGCTGACACAGGCCCTGGCCAGCGACCAGATGGAGGTGGTGGGGCTGAACGACGCGCACGGGCTGATGGAGGCGCTGGCGCGGCACCGGCCGGACCTGCTGCTGCTGGATGTGCAGATGCCGGGGCCCAGCGGCTTCGACCTGTGCCGGATTCTGCGCTCCACGCCGGAGTGGCAGGAGCTGCCGGTGCTGCTGATTACCGCGCACCTGGGGCTGGAGTTCCGGCTGGCGGCCTTCCAGGCGGGGGCGGATGACTACCTCTCCAAGCCGGTGCTGCGCGAGGAGCTGCGCGCGC
>NZ_JABXEP010000352.1:0-1170 GCF_013372605.1 Myxococcus sp. AM009 | reverse complement strand
AAGTTCGAGCGTAACAAGCCCCACGTGAACATCGGCACGATCGGACACGTGGACCACGGCAAGACGTCGCTGACGGCCGCCATCACGAAGGTGCTGGCGAAGACGGGCGGCGCCACGTTTCTGGCGTACGACATGATTGACAAGGCGCCGGAGGAGCGTGAGCGCGGCATCACCATCTCCACCGCGCACGTCGAGTACCAGACGGCGAACCGGCACTACGCCCACGTCGACTGCCCGGGTCACGCCGACTACGTGAAGAACATGATCACGGGCGCGGCGCAGATGGACGGCGCCATCCTGGTGGTGTCGGCGGCGGACGGCCCGATGCCGCAGACGCGCGAGCACATCCTGCTGGCGCGTCAGGTCGGTGTTCCGTACATCGTGGTCTTCCTGAACAAGGTGGACATGCTGGACGACCCCGAGCTGCGCGAGCTCGTGGAGATGGAAGTCCGCGACCTGCTCAAGAAGTACGAGTTCCCTGGCGACGACATCCCCATCATCCCGGGCTCCGCGCTCAAGGCGCTGGAGGGTGACACCAGCGACATCGGCGAGCCGGCCGTCCTGAAGCTGATGGAGGCGGTGGACAGCTATATCCCGACGCCGCAGCGCGCGACGGACAAGCCCTTCCTGATGCCGGTGGAGGACGTGTTCTCCATCTCGGGCCGCGGTACGGTGGCCACCGGCCGCGTCGAGCGCGGAATCATCAAGGTCGGCGAGGAAGTGGAAGTCGTCGGTCTGCGTCCGACGCAGAAGACGGTCGTCACGGGCGTGGAGATGTTCCGCAAGCTGCTGGACCAGGGCATGGCGGGCGACAACATCGGCGCGCTGGTGCGTGGCCTGAAGCGCGAGGACATGGAGCGCGGCCAGGTGCTGGCCAAGCCGGGCAGCATCACCCCGCACACCAAGTTCAAGGCGCAGATTTACGTGCTGTCGAAGGAAGAGGGCGGCCGTCACACCCCGTTCTTCAAGGGGTACCGTCCGCAGTTCTACTTCCGCACCACGGACGTGACGGGCTCGGTGAAGCTGCCGGAGAACGTCGAAATGGTGATGCCGGGCGACAACATCGCCATCGAGGTGGAGCTCATCACCCCGGTGGCCATGGAGAAGGAGCTGCGCTTCGCGGTTCGCGAGGGTGGCCGCACGGTGGGCGCCGGCGTCGTGGCGGAAGTC
>NZ_JABXEP010000351.1:0-1268 GCF_013372605.1 Myxococcus sp. AM009 | reverse complement strand
GTCCTTCACCACGTAGCACTCCGTCCAATCGAGGGACTCGTGGTTCTGGACCTCCACCCCCGGGTCCAGAACCACGAGTCCCTCGATTGGACGGAGTGCTACGTGGTGAAGGACATCCGCAAAGCGGCGTGGTTGGGGGTCGTGAAGGCCGGGGAGCGGAAGACGGCCAGCCGCTTCCGCCACAACCCGAACTTCGACGTGGGCTCCGGCTACCTGGGCGTGCTCTGCAAGGAAGGCGAGCTGCGAGTGAAGCTGCGCTGAGGCGCTCCGCGTCGTGACGGACGCGGAGGGCTCACGGCTCCAGCCGCGCGCCGGCGACGGGGCAGTCGGCGACGAGCGTCTTCGCCTTGGCGTCTCCACTCCGGGCGTTGCGCGCCGCGCGGTCCAGGGACGTGCGGCACTGCCACGTCATCTCGCGCGTGCCATGGCAGCAGTGCCAGCCCGTCAGCGTGCGGCCCAGGTACTGGAGCATCTCCGCCTGGGTGGGGGTGACGAGCAGCCACACCGCGCCCGCCAGCACCGCCAGCCAGGGCAGTTGGAGCGCCACGCCCTTGAGGCGGGGGCCCGCGCCGGGAGCGACGGGCTCCGCGTGGAGGCCGAGCAGCGTGTCCAGGGGACGGCGCATCAGCACGGCGTTCAGCAGCAGGTCCAGCGGCGTGGTGAAGGCGCGGGCCAGGCCGCGGAGCAGCCCGGGCGTGCGCGCCGCGTGCACCAGCTTCACTCCGGCCACCTGTCGCCAGAAGGTCCGGCCCGTCACCCCGCCCACCGCGGACGCGGTGAGCCACGCCAGGGCCATGGCCAGGGGCATCGATAGCGGGGTGCGGTCCTGCTCCAACGCGCGCAACGCGCCCCAGCCCACGAGGACGGACGTCCCCAGGTCCAGCACATCCGCCACCCACAGGTGCCACTGGTACCGCGCCTGCGTGGTCACCTGATCCGTCGCAAACAACGACCCGTTGCTCATCCACCCTCTTTTCGGCGCGCGGAGCATAGACCGGACAGGAGGACGTGCGCCTCATGGCTCCACCGGGTTCGACCGGGGGACACCCGGGGTGTCGCATTCCCGCAGTGGCGCGGTGGGGGCGTGGCTCTCATCTTCACCCCTGCGCGACGCGTCGGAGGCCTCCGCCACCACCGGGGCCTCCTCGCCGGGCGCGCAATGGCCAAGGCCATGACGGAGCCGGGGGTGCGGTTCCCGGCTCCGCAGGTGGTGGCGGACGCGGCGGCAGCGGCGGGGGGAAGTCGGTGGGGCTGTACAGGGGGAGGAG
>NZ_JABXEP010000350.1:0-1281 GCF_013372605.1 Myxococcus sp. AM009 | reverse complement strand
GGTGAAGCGGAGCGCCCGCGCGATTCCAGACGAAGGCGACCTGGACGAGCGGCGCGTGGTTGGGGCTTCGCTGGACGCCGAGGGCGTGGACGACGCGCTCGAAGGGAGCGTCCTGGTGAGAGAAGGCATCGAGCGCCGTCGCGCGCGTGCGTGAGAGGAGGGCGGAGAAGGAGTCGTCGGAGAGGAAACGGGTGCGAAGGACGACGGTGTTGACGAAGAGTCCGACGACGTCCTCGGTAGCAGGATGCGTGCGCCCGGAGACAGGCACGCCAACGCAGACCTCCTCCTGTCCGGAGTAGCGGTGCAGCAGTCCGGCGAAGGTGGCCTGGAGCGCCATGAAAGGCGTCACCCCGTGCTCGCGGCAGAAGGCGCGCAGCGCCTGGGTGAGGGCTGGTGAGAGTTGCTGCCCCTCGATGGAGCCTCCCTTCCCGGTGAGGACGGAAGGACGTGGCTTGTCGGTGGGAAGCTGAAGCAGCCGCGGCGCGTCGGCGAGCTGACGCACCCAGTATTCGCGCTGCCGGTCTTCACGCTCCTGGAGCCGAGGCGTGCGCTGCCATACGGCCACGTCGGCCCAGCTCAGGTCCACTGGAGCGAGCGCGGGAAGCGAGTCCTGGGTGAAGGCGAGATACGCCTCGGCCAGCTCTCGCAGCAGGACGGACAGCGACGTCCCATCCACCAGCAGGTGGTGGAAGACGAGCAACAAGACATGCCGCTGCGGCGTGAGTTGCCACAGGCGGAACCGGTACAGCGGTCCTTCCGCCATCGCGAAGGGGCGAGCTGCTTCATGTCGCAGATGTGCCGTCAGCGTTGTGGCGGATGCGTCTGGCTCCAGATGCTCCACGCTCAGCACGCGCGGGGCGGCCGGTTGCAACACCGGGACGGGGTGTCCGTCGCGTGAAGCGGGAACCGCCAATCGCAGCACCGAGTGTCGCGAGACCAGCCAGTGGAGCGCGGCTTCCAGGGCCTCGATGTCCAGGGGCCCCGTGAGCTCCAGTGCTTCGGGCATGTGGTAGGCGCTGGAGTCGGGCTGCAACTGGTGCAGGAACCACATGCGCTCCTGCGAGTACGACAGCAGCGCGCGCTCATCATCGCGACGAGGCGTTGGCGCTGGCAGTGACGTCTCGGTAGCGCCCTGGATTCCCTCCAACTCACGAGCAAGCGCGGCGACGGAGGGAGAGGAGAAGAGGGAGGCGAGAGGAAGCTCGACGCCGAAGGAGGAGCGGATGCGAGCCGCGAGGCGGGTGGCGCTGAGGGAGTGTCCGCCGAGAGAGAAGAAGTCGT
>NZ_JABXEP010000034.1:0-58615 GCF_013372605.1 Myxococcus sp. AM009 | reverse complement strand
GCGCTCCCCCTCCCTCCCACGACAGCCAGGTGGATGCCAGACATTCACTCATGGTATTTTACAGACAACACCAAGAGAATACCCCGCAAGGAGACAGGTCCATGAGCCAGCCGCGAGCGCACGCACTCCTGATGGCATCCCTTTGCGGCGCCCTCATCCTGGCCGGCTGCGACGCGCGGACCGCGGAGGCCCCCCAGGCGCAGGAGGTCGACGAACAGGCCGCTGGGCTCAGCGACACCATGACCCAGTGTGGCTACGAGTGCCCTCCGCGCGGCTGGCACACGCGCGGCTGGAGCTGCGCCCCGGAATGTGGCGGCACCTGCGGTCCCTGGGGCAATCAGGTCACCTGCGGAGTCAACACAGGCACCTTCACCATGTGTGGCTACACCTGCCCCAATGACTTCCAGCCCATTGGGAGCAGTTGCAAGCCGGAGTGTGGTCCGTTCTGCCTCGCGCCCTATTACAGCAACGCGACGACGTGCGCGCCCATCTGTGATTCCCGGGAAGGAACGCACGGGGACATGGAGGCCGACTTCCGTTACTACGACGCGTATGCCAACTACGAGGGCTGGTGCACCTCACTGCCCACCGACGTCTGCGTCGACGGCTCGTACTACTACTCCCGCCTGCTCGCGGGCTTCTTCTGCCACACCGTGGGGAGCAATGGCTCCTGCGGCGACCCAGACGCCATCTGGGAAGTGAACTGCCGGTCGCGCATCGACTGTGTCTATGACTGCGAAGGCGCGTGCGTGAAGACAGACTGCTGAGCTCGCCTGAGCCGCCATTCCTACCCTCCAAGCGAGAGGAATTCGACCATGCAAGGAATGATGAGACTTTCGGCCCTGACCACCGCGCTCTGCGGCGTGCTTGTACTCGGGGGATGCAACATCCAGACGGACGAAGCATCTCCAGCGTCTGGAACCGAGCTCGAGTCTGGCGAAGCCGCGCAGGAGTTGACCCTCTGTGGCACCACCTGCCCCGCGGGGCATCATGTGACGAGCCAGACCTGCAATCCGGCCGCCTGTGGCGGCTCGTGCAGCAGCGCCTACTCCTACAATCAGGTCACCTGCGCCCCCAACACCGAGACGTTCTCGCAGTGTGGTGGTCCTTGCCCGAGCGGCTGGCAGGCGACGGAGTGGGGTTGCTCCTCGGCATGCGCCGACTTCTGCAATGGCATCTACGTCAATCAAACCACGTGCACCCGCGGCTGCGACCCGCGGGCGGGGACCTATGGCCGGAAGACCCTCTACACCTCCGCCGAAAGCGAGTATGCCTATCGGTCCGGATGGTGCGGCATTGGCACCATCTATCCCGCGATGTGCCATGAAGGAACGTACTACTACTCCCAGTCACTCGAGACGCGGGGCTGCCTGCGGGCGGGGAGCAACGGCACGTGCCAGGACCCCGATGCCGTGTGGCGGGTGACCTGCCGGTCATCCGTCCAATGCGTCTACGACTGCGACGGGAACTGTGTTCAGACGCACTGCTCATGAAGCAGGCGGACGGGGGCCGCTTCGACGGCCCTCGTCCCTGGCCGCGAGGCTCAGACCTTGCTGCCGACGAAGCCACCGCTGAAGGGAGAAAAGCCCCGCTTGCGCAGCGCCTCGCGCTCGGCCTGGAGCGCGGCCAGCGCCTCGTCGCGGGTCGCGTAGTGGTTGACGGCCGCGCCGTTGATGGCGCCGCTGGTGAGCACGAACATGCGCGTCATCTCGTCCCCACCGAAGCGGTACGAGCGGTGCGTGTAGCGCTCCAGCACGTCGCGGCGCTCCTTGCCGAAGACGCGGCCAGCGGTGAACTTCACCACCAGCCCGTCCAGGTTGATGAGGAGGTCCACCTTGGACGGGTACTTGGAGAGGTGGTCCTCGACTTCCTTCCGCCAGCGAAGGACGTCCGCCTCATTCATCAGGAGACAGTCGGTGAAGTACGCGGTGACGACGTCGTTCTGCGCGTCGTACTCGAAGGACATGTTCCAGGCCATCGTGCTGCCTCCTCGAAGCGCCGCGCTCAGGCCGGCAGGGAGCCGGCGAGGAAGGCGGACACCAGCGCCGCCGTCTCCGCCGGGCGCTCCACCTGGGGGTAGTGGCCGGGGCCGGGCAGGTACGACAGGCGCGCGCCGCGAATCTTCGACACCACCGCCTCCCGCAGGAAGGCAGCCGGCAGGAAGGCATCGTCCGTGGCCAGCACCAGCGTGGGCGCCGCAATCGAGGTCAGCTTGTCGGCGAAGCCACCCGCCGTCCACGCGTCGAAGACGTGCTCGATGGCCGCCGGGCTGACGCCCATCGAGTCCTTCACCAACGCCTCCAGCGCCTCCGGCGACAGCTGCTTGCACGCGAGCCCGAGGATGGCCTGCTTCTTCTCGAGGCTCTCCGCCGACGTGCGGAACAGCCCCGCCGCATCCGGAGGCAGCGGCAGCCCCGCGGCGGGCACCGTGTTGAGGAGCACCAGCCCCTCCACGCGCGCCGGCACCTCCGCGGCCACCCACTTCACCAGCTGGCCGCCCATGCTGTGCCCCACCAGCGTGAAGCGCCGCGCGTCCACGGCGTCCGCCACGGCCAGCACGTCGTTCGCCAGCGACTCCAGGCTGAAGCCCCCGGCCGGCCGGCCCGACTGGCCGGAGCCCCGCATGTCCGGAATCACCAGCCGCAGCCCCGCCAGGTCCAGGCGCTCCACCAGCGCGTCCCAGACAGCGCCGGACACCATCCAGCCATGGACCAGGATGACCGTGCGCGGACCTTCACCCACGACGCGGTAGTGGAGCGAAGTCCCGTCTTTCGCTGAAGTCGTGGGCATTCCATCTCTCCTTCACAACGAGATAAAACAGGATTGTAGAAATCTAGGGAAGCGCAAGCAAGCCACGGTTTCGGCGTGTTTTCCAGCCTGACGCGGAGTGCGCGCGGCTCTGGCAGACTCCCTGGCCACATGGCGGACGAACAGGCAGGCGCCACGGGCGCAGCGAAGCGCACGGTGTACTGCGAAGACGCACTCGTGTGGCTGGAGGCGCGGCCGGTGCTGGAGGGCAGCTCGGCCATCGCGTCCCTGCCGGACGGGTCCGAGTTCCCGTCCCTGTCGCTGGCGGAGTGGAAGGCCTGGTTCATCCGGGCGGCGGCGCTCATCCTCGCGCGCGTGCCGCCCGAAGGCGTGGCCATCTTCTACCAGACGGACGTGAAGGAAGCGGGCACCTGGGTGGACAAGGGCTACCTGGTGTCTCGCGCCGCCGAGGAGGCGGGCGTCGACCTGCTCTGGCACAAGGTGGTGTGCCGACGGCCGCCTGGGACGGTGACGTTCGGCCGGCCCGCGTACTCCCACATGCTGTGCTTCTCGCGCGGCGTCCGCGCGGACATGGCGAAGTCCACGCCGGACGTCCTGCCCGAAGCGGGCGAGGTGACGTGGACGCGCGGTATGGGCGTGGAGGCGTGCCTCATCGCGTGCCGCTTCATCCTGGAGCACACGCGCACGCGCACGGTGGTGGACCCCTTCTGTGGCCACGGCACGGTGCTGGCCGTGGCCAACGCCCTGGGGCTGGACTCGGTGGGCGTGGAGCTCAGCCGCAAGCGGGCGCGCAAGGCCCGCAACCTGCGCGCGGAGCTGATGGACGGCACGCTCGTCCTGTCGGGCGCCCATGGCACGGGCGCGCCCGGGGGCGAAGACGACGCGCTGTAGTCACCCTTGCTGCGTCCGCGCCACGGTGGCCTCCAGCTCACCGATGAAGGCCGCGAAGAGCCGCTCTTCCAGCGCCAGCGCGGCGTCCAGCGTGGCGCCCACGGCGGTGATGCGCGCGACGCACGCGTCCTCGATGGTGCGCCGGTGGCTCTGCTCCTCGGTGACGACGCGCCCCAGCTCCTCGCGCACGGCCGGCTGGCGGGTCGCGGCCTTGTAGAGCGGGTACAGCACCATGGCGCGACGCTCGATGGCCGTCGTCGTGAGCAGGTAATGCAGGTAGACGTCCGGCGCGCCCGTGAAGGACGACGCCCAGGTGGCCAGCTCGTGGTCCAGCGCCTGGAAGTAGCGGCCCGCCGCCTCCGGGCAGAGGAACGCGGTGATTTCCGCGCCGGCGACCTCGGCCGACAGGCGCTTGAAGGCGAAGGCGTGGCGCGTCTCGTCGGCCAGGTGCCCCAGCACCTCCAGCGACGGGTGCCGGTCCGCCACGGTGCGCGAAATCTTCCGCGCGCCGATGAACTCCATCAGGGACAGGGTGTGGAGCCAGCGCGCCTCCATGTCGGGCGTCTGGGCAAGCTGGCGGAGCACGGCCTGGATTCGGTCACGCATGAGGCCGTCGTCTAGCCCGGCGCCGGGCCCCATTGCGAGCCCGAAGACAGGCCCACCCCCGGAGAACGGGGTCGCCGGGCCCTTCCGGTCAGCTCGTGGCCGCGGCGGTTTCAGCGGGCCTGCGCGACGTCGCGGAGCTGCCCACGGACGCCAGGATGATGCAGCCGATGGCCGCCCACTGCACCAGCGACAGCCGCTCCTTCAGCAGCAGCAGCCCGGACACCGCCGCCAGCGCCGGCTCCAGGCTCATCAGGATGCCGAACGTGCGCGTGGGGAGCACCTTGAGGGCATACATCTCCAGCGAGTACGGCAGCGCGCTCGACAGCACGGCCACGCAGAGGATGACCGGCAGCAGCGACACGTCCAGCAGCTTCATGCCCGCGTGCGCCACCCCGAAGGGCATGACCAGCAGCGCCGCGGTGAGCATGCCCAGCGACGCCGCCGTGCCGCCGTGGACGGCGCCTCCGGCCCGCTGACCGAAGAGGATGTACAGCGCCCAGCAGGTGGCGGCCACCAGCGCCCAGAAGACCCCCACCCAGTCCAGCGCCCCCGACGTCTCCGACAGTGGAAGAATCAGCAGGATGCCGGCCACGGCCAGCAGCGCCCACACGAAGTCGAGCGCCCGGCGCGTGGAGAAGATGGCCAGGGCGAGCGGCCCGGTGAACTCGATGGCGACGGCGATGCCCAGCGGGATGCGCTCCAGCGCCAGGTAGAAGGTCAGGTTCATCCCGCCCAGCGCCGCGCCGTAGATGGCCACGGCCTGCAAGTCCGCGCGGGTGAGCCGCTTCCGCCAGGGCCGGAACACCGCCGCCAGGATGAGCGCCGCGAAGAACACACGGAGCGCCGTGGCCCCCGCCGCGCCCACCATGGGAAAGACCTGCTTGGCCAGCGACGCGCCCGCCTGGATGGAGGCCATCGCGACGAGCAACGTCAGGACCGCCACGGTGACTGGCCCCGGCTTCGTCAAGACTCGAGACATTCCGCGCACCTCTTCCACCGCGCCCGCTGGCCATCCCGTACCACCGGGCGGCCCCGAAGGGTGAGGAGAAGACGCTGGACAACACTCGCCTGGCCGGGAGTTTGACGGCGCGTGGGGGCCTTCGCTTTGCTTCGAGGTGAAACGACGGTGCCAGGCCCCGGGGGGAGCCAGCATGACGCCAAGAGTCCGAGAAATCCGAATCCATCCACTTCGCACGCGACGGGAATGCCCACCGCGCTGGGATGCCCGCACGGGCGCGCCCGCGACACCCCGGCCTCGAAGCCGTGTCGTCGGACCAGCGCACGACGGCTCGCACGGAGACACCGCCCGTGACAGCGCGCTGTCAGACTACCTGGCGCGCTGCAATGAGCTGGGCGCGGTGGAGGGCCCGCTGGGTGCGCGCGCGCTCAACCCCGCGCTGCGGCCCATCCTGGAGGCCCTCCATCACCTGCTCGCGGGCGGCGAGGTGTCGGTGCAGCTGCTCCAGCGCGGCAACGCGGACCTCGTCAACGAGCTGAACCTCCGGGCCGAACGCGCCACCGAGGAGTCCTCCAGCCTGGGTACGGCGGGTGACCTCCTGTCCGCCACCGTATGAGCCCGCGCTCCGCCGGACGACAGGCCCTCCTGTCCTCGTTCCGGCGGTGGACGCGCGCCCAGGATGCCGCGGAGGTGCTGGCCGCCTCGGGCCTGGGCGCGTGGCTCGCCCTCTGTGCCTTCGTGCCGAGCCTGCTGGCCATGACGGCCTGGGCCCCGGGCGCGCGGAGCTTCTTCGGCATCCACTTCGGCACGGCGCTGCTGTGCGCCGTGCCCATGTTGGCCAGCGGCGTCCTGTTCTCGCTCGCCCACCGACGACGCCGCCGCATCGAGCCCTGGGGCTGGGTGTGGCTCATCTTCAGCGTGGCGGCGATGCACTTCTTCGTGGCCGCGCTGATGGCGCTGTCGGCGCCGCCAGGGGCCGCCGTCCTGGCCTCGCTGTTCCTCTTCGCCACCGCCTTCCATGGCCGCCTGCACCGGGTGACGCCGCGCCAGCCCTTCCTCGCCTTGGGGACCCTGCTGGCCCTGGCGCTGGCCTTGCCCCTGCACGGGAGCGACGAGCACCTGGCCCTCTTCGGCGTCATCGGTCCCGCCGCGCTCACCGCCCAGCTCTACCTGGGGACCTTCGCCGTGCAGCATGACCGGGCGCGCGCGGACGCTGAGCGCCTGCGCGCCGCCGTGCACGCGCAGCTGCTGGAGCAGCAGGAGCGCGACGTGGGCCGCCTGTCGCAGGCGCTGTCGGAAATCCTGGGCTACCACCACGACATCGACAACGCGCTCATGGCGGCGGGCAGCGCGGCGGACATGCTGGCCGTGGTGGGCGCGCACCGCCCGGGCCCCGGCCGCACCGAGTTCGACGACCTGCTCCGGCAGCTCAACGACAACCTGACGCAGATACGGGACATGATGATGGACGCCCGCAACAAGGGGCGGCGCCATGCCGGCATGGAGCCGGAGCCCGTGGAGCTGACGCCGGTGCTGGACTCGGTGCAGGCCAGCGTGGGCCTGCGCTTCCCGGACGTGGACATCCAGGTGGAGGTGGAGCAGCCCTCTCCCCCCCTGCTCGCCCTGATGCGCGGCGGCGCGCCCACGCTGCGCCGCGTGGTGGAGAACCTGGTGCTCAACGCCTGTGAGGGAAACGGCGAGGAAGGCGCGGCGCGGGTCCACATCCACGCGCGCGTGGAGCCGCTCAGCGGGCGCCTGGAGGTCACCATCACGGATGACGGCCCCGGCTTCCCGCCCGGCCAGCTCAGCCGCCCCGCCGAGGCGCTGTACACCAGCAAGCCCCACGCGACGGGCCTGGGCCTCTACACCAGCGAGTGCCTGCTGCGCGCCAGCGGCGGCATGCTGCACCGGCAGAACGCGGACGGGGGCGGCGCCGTGCTCCGCATGGTCCTCCCCAGGGAGTACCGATGAGCGGCGGAGCCCTGTACCAGGAGTCGCTGCGCGCGCTGCGCCGGCTGGGCTTGCCGGAGGTGTCGGAGCGGGACGTGCTCGCGGCGCTGGAGGCGGCGCAGCCGGGCCCCCTGTCCCTCTTCTACGAGGCGGGCGCGGAGGCCGGGCTGCCGCGCGAGGCCCTGCTGGCGCGCGGCGCCGGGCTCTTCCTCAGCTTCAGCGCGGGCAACCTCGCCGACGACCTCATCGACGGTGAGTGCACGTACCACGACCCGCCCATCCGCGTGGGGCCGTGCGTGCAGTTCATCCTCCAGAACCTGGCCTTCGCCACGCTGTGCGGCGCGCAGGCGCAGCTGCCGGGCCCGGTGTTGGAGGAAGCGGCCCGCACCCTGGCGGTGGCCGCCGGCCCGCAGGCGCTGGAGGTGCGCGCCAGCGAATGGTCGGCGCCGCTGTTCCGTCAGGTCGCGGAGGGCATCGCCGGCCAGCAGTGGGCCGCGTACCTGCGCGTGTTGTGGGCGGGCACGGTGCTGGAGCCGCGCGCGGCGGCGGCGGGCCGGGCGCTGGGCGTGGCCGCGCACGTTGCGGAGGACATCCGCACGCGGGACGTGCGCTTCACCCGCATGCCCGAAGCAGACCGTCACGCGGTGGTGGAGTGGGCGCGCGCCGCCGCGCAGGCGCTGCGCCAACAGGACCTGCGCTGCCTGGACGCGGCGCTGCGCCGCATCGAACCGATGCTGCCAGAGGGGGAGTCATGAGCGCCGAAGCCGTGCCATCCGACGAGTGGAGACGCGACGAGGTGAGCGCGTACTACGAGGCGAAGACGGAGCGGCTGCTCCAGCGCTACGGGCCCGGCCCGCGCGTGCACTATCACTCCGGGCTGGTGGACGTGGTGCCGCCGCCCGGCGCGGCCTCGGGGGTGCTGCGCGACACGGTCCACTCCGCGCAGGAAGCGCTGTTGGTGGAGCTGGCGCGCGCCGTGGGCCGCTTCCCGGACGGCGGCGAGGTGCTGGACGTCGGCTGTGGCCTGGGTGGCGGCGCGCTGTACTGGGCCACCGAGCACCAGGCGCGCGTGACGGCGGTGACGAACGTGCCCTCGCATGTCGCGCTGGTGCGCGGCTTCGCGGAGGCCGCGGGCGTGAGCGCGCACGTGCGCCCCATCCTCTGTGACGCCCTCTGCGTGCCGGGCCGCACGGCCTTCGACGCGGTGGTGGCGGTGGAGAGCGCCTGCTACCTGCCGCGCGCCGAATGGTTCCGCCGCACGCGGACGCTGCTGAAGCCCGGGGGGGTGCTGGCCATCGCCGACTGCTTCCTCCGCCGTCCGGAGCTGGCCCCCGGCTTCGACCGGTATTGGCGCACGCGCATCGGCTCGCTCGACGAATACCTGTCCGCCGCGCACGCCGCGGGGTTGGAGCTGGAGGTGCGCGACGACGTGTCCTCGCGCGTGGTGGGCTTCTGGTCACTGACGCTGGAATTGATGGTCCATGAGCGCGCTTCGGCACACCCCGCCCAGCATCCCCTGCGTGCGCTCGCTCAGGCAGGCCGCGGCGAATCCAGCCGCGCGCACCTGCGCCTGCAGCAGGCGTTGATGGATGGCGGCCTGGAGTACGGGCTGCTCGTGCTCCGCCGCGTGGACTGAGGACTGGCGCCGTCTCCGGCGCGGACCGCAGGACCGAGTGCGGCGGGCCCCTGGCCGGCCGGCCGAGGCCTGGGCGGACATGCGCAACGGTCGAGAGGGCGGGGTGAAACACGCGCAGGTCGCCTCCAGCCTTGGGCCAGTCGCTACTCAGGGAGGAAACGCGATGCAGGCTTTCAATCGGTGGATGGTGCTCGGCGCGGTGGCGGTGGCGATGTCCGTCACGGGCTGCAGGGAACAGAACCGTGACCAGCAAGGGACGACGACCACCCCGGGCATGGAGGGCACGGGCGGCAGCGGCCAGGACACCGCGCCGCGCCCCATGGACGACATGGGCGGCACCGGCCAGGAGATGCAGGGCATGGACGCGGGGACGGGCGGCTCCGGGATGATGGAAGACGGCTACGACGCCGGCACCGGTGGCTCTGGGAGGATGGAAGACGACCGCCCCATGGATACGGAGACGCACAGCCCCGAAGGCCAGCAGTAGCCCGCCTGCCCGCGACACGCCGCGAGCAAGCAACCCGCGGGGTCCGGGATGCTCCGGGCCCCGCGCCGCATCCAGGCCCTTGCGCGGAGCGACCTGGCGGGTCCGCCACGCCGAGCCAGGAGGATTCGCTCCGGACCTTCGGCTCTGTCCTCCCCGTCACACCCGTTCTGGCGGCGAGTCGACGCCACCCGGGCGCAAAGGGCGAGGTCGCTGTCGGCCAGCGACCGTGCGTCCGGGCTGGAATGTCGGGTCACCCGCCCGCATCGGGTACGTTGTGCGGCGCGCCATGCCCTTCAAGTTCGTTCATGCCGCCGACCTGCACCTGGACACGCCTTTCCGAGGCGTCGCGACCCAGGGGCCGCTCCTGGGGCGCTTCCAGGATTCGACGTTCCGCGCGCTCACGCGCATCACGGAGGTGTGCCTGCGAGAGCGGGTGGCCTTCCTGCTGCTCGCCGGAGACCTCTTCGACGTGAAGGACCGCTCGGTGCGCGCGCGGCTGGCGCTGCGGCGCGAGCTGGGCCGCCTGGACGCGGCGGGCATCTCCACCTTCATCGTCCACGGCAACCATGACCCGCTGAGCGGAGACACCGGCGCGCTGGGGCTCCCGCCGTCGGTGAAGGTGTTCGGCCCGGACTGGGAAGACGTGGAGGTGAAGCGCGAGGGCCGGCGCCTGTGCCGAGTGCAAGGCATCTCCTATCCAGACGTGGAGGTGCGTGACGACCTCTCCGCGCGCTTCCGCCGCACCGGGGACGGCTTCAGCGTGGGCCTGCTGCACGCCAACCTGGGCGGCGTGGAGGGCCACGCCAACTACGCGCCCTGCACCACCGCGGGGCTGGGGTCGCGCGGGCTGGACTACTGGGCGCTGGGCCACGTCCACACGCGCGCCGAGCACCTGCTCCCCGGCGGCGGCGTCGCGGTGTACCCCGGCAATCCGCAGGGCCGGCACGCGAACGAGACCGGCCCGCGCGGCTGCATGCTGGTGGAGGTGGAGGACGGCGGCATGCGGCGGCGCTTCATCCCGGTGGACGGCGTGCGCTGGCACAAGCTGGAGGTGCCGCTGACCGGCGTCAGCACGTTGGACGGCCTGCTGGCCACGGCGATGGAGGGCGTGGAGGCGCGCTGCGCGCCCGAGCTGGACGGGCACGCGGTGCGCCTCACCCTCACCGGAAGAGGTCCGCTGCACCGCGAGCTGGCCCGCCCCGGCGCGCTGGTACAACTGGAAGTGGACCTGCGCGAGCAGCTCGCGAGGAGCCACCCGCCGGTGCTGCTGGAGTCGCTGCGGGACAGCAGCCGGCCGGAGGTGGACCTGGAGGCGGTGTGCGCGGCGGGCGGCTTCGCGCGCACGCTGCTGGACGAGGTGGGCTTCCTCACCGAGGACCCGGAGGCGCTGGCGCGGCTGTGGGAAGAGGAGACCCTGGGCGCGCTGAGCCAGCGGCTGAAGCGGCTGGGCGTGGACGCGCTGGAGGCGCCCCGCGCGGAGTGGGTGGCGCAGGCGGGGCTGCACGGCGTGGAGTCGCTGCACGAGGAGGAGACGTCATGAAGCCGGGGCTGCGCGTCGACGCGTTGCGCGTGCTCGGCTTCGGCCGCTTCTCCGGTCTCACGCGCGACCTGGGGCCGGGGCTGCACCTGCTTTACGGGCCCAACGAGGCGGGGAAGAGCACGCTGCTGGCCTTCCTGCGCAGCATGCTGTTCGGCTTCGAGAAGCGCGGGCAGCCGGAGCGCTACGAGCCGGCCCACGGCGGTGCGTTCGGCGGCGAGCTGACGCTGACCACCCACGCGGGACCGCTGTGGGTGCGCCGCATCGCGAGCCGGCGCTCGTCGGAGGGTGAGCTGTCGGTGCGCGACGCGGAGGGGAAGGAGCTTTTGAAGGAGTCGCTGGAGAGCGCGCTGGCCCACGTGTCACGCGAGCTGTTCTTCGACGTGTTCGCCTTCCGCCTGGATGAGCTGGCCGGCTTCGAGCGGCTCACCGAACAGCGAGGCGCCTCCGAGGCCCTGGTGGCCGCCAGCATGCGCGGCGCGCGCCGGTTGCCGGAGGTCATGGACCAGCTCCGCAAGAGCACCGAGGGCATCTACAAGCCCAACGGCGTGAAGCCTTCGCTGAACGAGACGCTGAAGGCCCTGGAGGACGTCCAGGTCCGGCTGCGGCAGGAGGGAGACCGGCCCGCGCGCTACTTCGCGGAGAAGGAGCGGCTGGGCGCGCTGAAGGAGGAGCAGCGGACGCTCGAAGCGGACCTGCTGGAGACGGGGACCGGCCTGGAGCGGCTGACGCGGCTGGAGGCGGCGCTCGGAGACGTGGCGGCGCTGGCGCAGACGCGCGCCGAGCTGGCGACGCTGCCCGCGCTGGAGTCCTTCCCCGAGGCGGGTGAGTCGCGGCTCGAGGAGGGCCTGCACCGGCGGAGGAACCATCGCGCGGAAGGCGCCCGGCTGGCGGAGCGACTGGCCACGGTGGAGGCCGGGCTGGAGCGGCTGTCCGCGCCGTCAGGGGTCCGTGGACGCGAGGAGGCGCTGAGCCAGGCCCTGGCGGCGTACACCGAGGGCGCCGCGCTGCTGCGCGCCCTGCCCTCGCGCCGGGCCGCCCTGGCGGAGAAGCAGCGGCAGGTGGAGCTGGCCTTGCGCGAGCTGGGCCTGCCCGTGGATGGGCCCGGCCTCCTGGCGTTGGACTTGAGCGTGAGCGTCCGCGTGACGCTGGAGGAGCTGGCGCTCCGGCTGGGAGCGGCCGAGGTCGCGCATCGCGAGGCGGAGGGCGCCTGGGCGCGCGCTGTCTCGGAGCGTGAGCGGCTGGATGGCGCGCTGGCGCGGGTGGACGCGGAGGTGTCGACGCTTCCGGAGGAGCGGACGTCACGAATTCGCCAGCAGCAGGCGGGGCTGGGACGGCTGCGCACCGTGCGCGCGGAGATGGAGCGCCTGTCGGAGCAGCGCGCCGAGCTGCACCGGCAATTCGAGAGCGTCCGCACCCAGGGCGAGCCACAAATGACGGCGGCGGTGCTGCCCACGTGGTGGGTGCCGGCTGTCGCGGCGATGGTGGTGGCCCTCGCGGTGACGGCGTGGCTGCTGGCGGGCAACGGGGTGGGCGCGCTGTGCCTCGTGGGCGGACTGCTGCTGACGGGCGTGCTGGAGCTGGCCCGGCGGCGAGTTGAGGCCGCGCGCGACGCGGACGTGGAGGCGCAACGCGCGCGCCAGCACTGGCGGCAACAGGAAGAGGAGCGGCTGCGCGCGGCGTTGATGGGTCTGTCCGCGCGGGAAGAGCTGCTGCACCGCGAGCTGCTGTCCGCGGCGTCCGAGGCCGGACTCAACCTGGTGGCGACGGCGGCGGACATGGCGGCGCGGGAAGCCGTGCTGGCGGATGCGCTGGAGCGAGCGGGACGGCGCGAACAGCTCCAGCGGGAGCGGGAGACCCTGCACGCCGAGCACGCCGCCGCGCGACGAGAGGAGCACCGCGCGAGTGACGCGGTGGCCGAGGCGGAGTCGCGGCAGGAACAGTTGGGCACGGAGCTGACGGCCCTGCTGTCCGAGCGGTGCTTCCCCTCCACCCTGGCCGCGTCCGCGGCACTCACGCTGTGGCGGGACACTGCGGCGCTCCGCCAGCGGCTCCTGGACGTGGGCGCGGAGGAAGCCGCGCTCACGGTGGACGCGCAGGTCTGCGCCCTGGTGACGTCACGGCTGTGGGCGGAGGCCGTGGTGGCGGAGCTCCTCCCGGGCGCGACGGAGGCCCGCGAGCTGGATGCTGGCGTGATGGAGCCCCTGGCCTCGCGGGTGGCGACGGCGCTGGAAGCGGAGCGCGCGCGGAGCCTGGAGCGCAGGACGCTGGAGGAGCGGCGGCACGAACTGCGCGCGGAGAAGGCGCGGCTGGACGGGCTGTGTCACGACGAGGAAGCGGCGTTGGCGACGCTGCTGGCCGAAGGTGGCAGCGCCGACGAGGAGACCTTCCGCCGCCGCGCCGCCCAGGCACGCCGCTACGTGGAGCTGACGGGCCGGACGCGGGAGCTGTCACACCGCATCGAGGCGCGCACGGGCTTGTCGGAGACGCCCGCGCGGCAGGCGCTCATCGACGTGGGCGGAGAGCAGGGTCTGCGCGTGGAGCTGGAGTCCCTGCGCGACAGACAGGCGGGGGCCCAGGAGCGACTGAAGGCGGTGCTCACGGAGCGCGGCGCCCTCAGCCACCAGTTGGAGCAGTGGGAGAACGACGACGCGCTGGCGAAGCTCCGCATCGTCGAGGAGTCGCTGCGCGCGCGGGCCGCCGAGCTGGCGAGGCAGTACGCGGCGGACCGGCTGACCCTGGCACTGCTGGCCCGAGCCCGGCGCCGCTTCGAGGAGGAGCAGCAGCCGCGCGTGGTGCAGCTCGCCTCGGAGCACTTCGCCGCGCTCACCCAGGGCCGCTACCAGCGCGTCTTCATCCCCACGGGGGAGGAGCGCGAGCTGCGCGTGGGAGATGGCCAGCGCGACTGGAGCGCGGCGCAGCTCTCCCGAGGGACGCGCGAGCAGCTCTACCTCGCGTTCCGGCTGGCGGTGGTGCGCGACTTCGGGGAGACGCGCGGGGCGCTGCCGCTCATCGTCGACGACGTGCTGGTGAACTTCGACCCGGAGCGGGCGCAAGGCGCCATCCACCTGCTGGCGAGGCTCTCCGAGCACCAGCAGGTCATCGCCTTCACCTGCCACCCCTGGCTGCGCGACGCCTTCGCCGCCGAGGGCGCGTGCGTGCAGACCCTAGATGCCTCCACCAGCGAGCCGCCCGCGCCGGTGTCCGTGCTGAAGGCGGGCTAGCCCGGCGAAGCGCCAGGATTCCGTGCCCGGAACGTATCGGGGGCACTGTCAGGTTCCACATGAAGACCATCGAGATGCAGACCCCAGAGCGGCAGGGGACGACAGCGCTGCCCGACGGGCGCGTGTTGAGCTGGAGCGAATGGGGCCCGCTCACGGGCAGGCCCGTGTTGCTCTGCCCGGGAGCGGCGACCAGTCGCTGGCTGGGCTTTGGCTCGGCGGTGTTGGCGGAAACAGGCGTCCGGCTCATCTCCGTCGACAGACCTGGCCTGGGGGCCTCCACGCCCATGCCGCGGCGGAGCCTCCTGGACTGGGCCACGGACGTCCGGCACCTCCGTCTTTCCCGGGCGCTGAACGGGCTCCGCGTGGTGGGATTCTCCCAGGGCGCGCCCTTCGCGCTCGCTTGCGCGGCCACACAGGAGGTGGAGGCGGTCGCGCTCGTTTCAGGCGGGGATGAACTGGCACACCCGGCCATTCGCGCGCTCCTCCATCCGGATGTCGCGAAGCTGGTGGACCTCACCGCCACGGAGCCCGCGCAAGCCGAGGCCTTCTTCGCGGGGATGAGCGCCCAGATGATGTGGGACATGGTCATCGGCATGAGCCACGAAGCGGACCGCGCCGTGTACACCGAGCCCCGCTTCGCCGAAGCGTACCGGCGCGCGCTGGACGAAGCCTTCTCACAAGGCACCGCGGGCTACGCGCGAGACACCGTGCTGGCCATGTCCCGGTGGCCCTTCAAGCCCGAGTCCATCTCCGTGCCGGTGGAGCTCTGGTACGGAGCGCTCGACACAAGCCCCGTCCACTCACCCGACCATGGACAGACGCTCGCAGCGAGGCTTCCCATGGCCCGGCGACGCGTGGAGCCAGAGGCCGGCGGCGCGCTGCTGTGGACGCATGCCGAGCCCATCCTCACGTCGTTGCTCGCCCGGTAGGCGCCGCGCGACGGCACCCGGCTTCCCATCCGGACACCCCAGGAAGAGACGCTCCACGGCGCCATCGGCATGACGCTAACGCCCGATGTCAGACCGCTCCGGTACAAGCCATTCCAGCAATGACTGGAAAAGCTAAAAAATCAGATAAACGCTCATCCTTCGAAATCCGGCCTGGGCGGACCCACTGACCATGGGACACACGCCGGAAACCGTCTTTCTCTCCGCGCAGGGACTGTCCTTCGCGTTCGCTGGTGGAGCGCCCGTGCTGCGCGACGCCACCCTTCGCTTGAGAGGGGGGACTTGCGTCGGGCTGCTCGGGGCCAACGGCGCGGGCAAGACGACGCTGCTGGGCGTGCTCACCCGCACCGTGCAGGGGACAACTGGAGGCGCGCTCCGGCTCGACGTGGGGGCGCTCCCCGCCCGCCGCGCCATCGGGTTCGCGACGCAGGCCATCGCGCTCTATCCCGTGCTCACGGTGGAGGAGAACGTCGGGCACCTCGCGCACCTGCTGCTGGGCCGCAAGGAGGCGAAGGCCGCCGTCGACCGGACCCTGGAGGAGTTCGCGCTGGGGCCCATCGCCCGCACGCGCGTGCACCACCTGTCAGGCGGGCAGCGGCGCCTCGTACACCTGGCGGCGAGCTTCGTCCACGCGCCGCCCATCCGGCTGCTCGATGAGCCGACCGTCGCGCTCGACTTCGAGGCCCGCCAGCTCGTCGTGCGGCGGGTGCGCGCCTGGCGCGAGGAGGGCGCCGCGGTGCTGGTCACCGCGCACTACCCCGAGGACATCGAGGAGCTGTCCACGGAGCTGGTGCTGCTGCGGGACGGGACAACGCGCGACCTGGGAGCGCTGGGCGCCGTCTTGTCGAGCCAGGCGCGCACGCTGTCGCTGCGCGGCGAGCGCCCCACGGACACCGCGTGGGAGCTCGCGCTGACCACCAACAGCCTGGAGGAGGTCCGCTCGAAGCTCGGCGAGCTCCCCTCCGACGTCCACCTCTCCGAGCTGCGCCTGTCCGGCAACCGGCTCCGCGACCTCCTGCTGAGAGACCCGTCGCTGAGCGCCTTCGCTCGGGAATCCGAGGCCCCATGAGTCACGACCCGTCGTCCCCGCCCTCCGCCACACACGGCGGAGTGGCTGGCTTTTTCAACGAGGCGCGGTGCTACGCGCTGACCGAGTGGCGTGTCCTCGCGCGCGAGCGCACGGCCATGGTGTTCATCTTCATCCTGCCCGCGGTCCTCTCCGCCATCCTCGGCCCGGGTGTCTCGGGGCTCAGCGCGGCGCCGGGCGCCATGGGCCGGGCCACCATCGGCTTCGCGGTGATGTTCAGCTACATGGTGGTGACGTACTCGGGTCACGCCTTCTACCGGGACTTCTGGTACCACACCCAGGGCAGGCAGGCGCTGCTCCGCCCGTCGAAGCTCGCGTTCGCCCTGGGCAAGGTCCTGCCCGCGTGCGCGATGTCCTTCGCGCAGCTGCTGCTCTTCACGGGCTTCGCGGCGGCGTTCCTGGGCCTGCCGCTGCACGGCAGCCTGCCCCAGGTGGCGCTCACCGGCGCGGTGCTGGTGGCCAGCGGCGCGGCGCTGGGCTTCCTCCTCTTCGCCGTCACCCGCAGCACCGCCACGCTCTCCAACCTCTCGTACCTCGTGCTCGTGACGTTCAGCGCGGTGGGCGGCGCCATCGTCGTCACCGAAGCCCTGCCGGGATGGTCGCGCGCGCTCGGCCATGTCACCCCGCACTACTGGGCGCTGCGCGCGCTCAACGAAGCCACCTTGGGCGAAGGCCGCTGGAGCGTCGTGCTCCAGAGCGCCGCCGTCATCCTCACCTTCACCGCCGTGTGCGCGACCGCCGCGAGTCTGGCGTTCGACTTCCGGGACCAAAAGCATGACACCACATGACCCAACCACCACGGGCCGCTCTCGGGCGCCCGTCATCCAGAAGCTGCTCGGCGACCCGCGCGTGGCCCAGGCCCGCCTGGGCAGGCGCATCGGGCGCCTCCCGTACTTCACGCGGGTGGAGTCCGCCACCGGCCCGCTCACGCGCATGGAGGGCCGGGACATCCTCAACTTCGGCTCCAACAACTACCTGGGGCTCGCGAACGACGCGCGCGTCATCGCCGCCGCGCAGGAGGCCTCGGCCCGCTGGGGCGCGGGGGTGACGGGCTCGCGGTTGCTCAACGGCAACCTCGCGCTCCACGAGGAGCTGGAGGAGGCCCTGCGCCGCTTCTATGGCCGCACGGGCGCCATGGTGTTCTCCACCGGCTACGGCGCCAACCTGGGCCTGATGAGCTCGCTGCTCGGCCGCAATGACCGCGCCTGGGTGGACGAGGAGATGCACGCCTCCGTCCTGGACGGCGTGTGGCTGGCGCGCGCGACCATGAAGCGCTTCGCGCACAACGACCCCGAGGACCTGCTGAGCCAGGCGACGCAGGAAGACCTCCCCGGCCTCTGTGTCGTGGAGGGCGTCTATTCCATGCGTGGGGACCGGGCGCCGCTTCGCCGGTTCCTGGAGGTGTGCCGCGCCACGCGGCTGGCGCTCATCGTGGACGAGGCCCACGGCCTGGGCACGGTGGGCGAGCGGGGGCTGGGCACGGTGGAGGAGGAGGGCATCGTCCAGGACGCGGACTTCATCACGGTGACCTTCTCCAAGAGCCTGGGCTCTTGCGGCGGCGCCATCATCGGGGACGCGGACCAGATTGAAGCCCTGCGCGTCCTCACGCGCCCCTTCCTCTTCACCGCCTCCAACACGCCCGCCTCCGTGGCCGCGGCCCTCGCCGCCCTGCGCATCCTCCAGACGGAGCCGGAGCTGGTGCGCGAGCTGAAGGCGCGGGTGTCGTCGCTGCGCGAGGCGCTCACGGCGCGCGGGCTGCGGCCCCTGCCGTCGGATGGGCCCATCGTCAGCGTGGAGGTGGGCGCGGACTTCGACACCCTCCAGGCGTGGCGGCTGCTGTGGAACCGGGGCATCTACGCCAACCCGGTCATCCACCCGGCCGTCCCAGCCGGCCGCGGCCTGCTGCGCCTGAGCGTGATGCGGACGCATGAGGCGCAGATGGTGCACACCGTCGCGGACGCGTGCGCGGACGTTTTCTCGGACTTGCAACTGTCCCAGCAGGGGCAGGGGAAGGTGACCTCATGAAGCGCACGCATCAGCTCTCCAATGGCCAGCCGCTCACCGCGGAGACGCTCCGCGCCCACGGCGTGGACCTCGAACGCATCCTTCCGGAGCTCGTCAGCGACCCCGCCTCGTGCGGCGTGCTGCTGACGGGCTCGCTCGCGGCCGGCAATGGCACGCCCAGCTCGGACGTGGACCTGATGGTGCTGGTGCCGCACCGCACGTCGCTCGTCACGGCGCGGGAGGGCATGCGCTTCAAGAACAGCCGCTTCAGCGAGGCGCTCCAGTACTGCGACGGCATCGAGGTCAACATCGAGCTCGCCGAGCGGGGCCGCGTCGCGGAAATCATGACGTGGATGACGGCCATCGCGCCGGCGCTCTACAAGCCGTCCGAGCTGAAGTTCGTCCCCATCATCGACGGCCCGGAGCTGCGCTTCCTGCACCGCCTGCGCACCGGCGTGCCGCTGCTCAACCCGAGCCTCGTCGCGAGCTGGCGGGATGAGTTCCTCGTCGAGCTGCTGCCCACCTACCTCACGGTGCGGCACTTCATGGAGGTCCACGAGTACCTCGAGGACGCCATCAGCCACCGCCCCACCAGCGAGGAGTCCAGCCGGCACGTCGCGCGCATCGCCGTGGAGGAGGCGCTCGTCTCCATCCTCGCGACGCTGGGGGTGACCAGCGCGTCGCGCAAGTGGCTCCTCATCGAGTCACGCAAGGCGATGACCACCGCGGGAGAGGTGGACCGGGCGCTGCTGGCGGAGGGGCTCTCCATCCTCGCGGACTGCGCGGCGGGCCCGCTGGGTGACTGCCTCACGCGCATCGAGGCGCTGCATCAGCGCATGGCCGCGCGCATGTCGGCGGAGCCGGAGCTGGCGCGCGCGGTGGAGTTCCTCCAGGGCAGCATCACCTACGTCCTCGAGCACCAGGCATGACCACCCCCCGCACCATGGCTGAACCGGTCCGCGCCTCGGCGATGGCGCGGCTCGGAGAAGCGCTGGGCCGGCTCCATGGCGCGGAGCGCGCGGACGCGCGGGCCCAGGCGCTGGCGGCGGAGGCGGAGGACGTCCGCGCGCGCATCCGGCCCGGACACGCGGCGGCGAGCGCGCGGCCCGCGGTCATCACCGTGTACCCGGACCACGTGGCCGACGGCGGCGTGGCGCCCCTCGCGGCGCTGCGGCGCTTCCTCGACGAGGAGGTGGGCCCCCTGGGGACGACGCTGCTGCACGTATTGCCGCCCTATGTGTCGGACGGCGACGACGGCTTCGCGGTGGTGGACCACCAGGCCGTGCATCCACGCCTGGGCGGGTGGGAGGACCTGGAGCGGCTGGCGGAGGTGGGCGGCGGGCTGATGCTCGACCTGGTGCTGAACCACGTATCCACCGCGCACCCGGGGTTCCGGGAGGTGCTACGCGGCGCGGGACGGCCGGAGGACTTCCACCTCTTCCAGGAGCCACGGACCATCGAGTGGGGCACGCGGGTGCGCACCGCTCCCCTCCTCCAGCGCTTCGACGCCGGGGGGCGTCCCGTATGGGCGTGGTGCACCTACGGGCGCGCGCAGGTGGACCTCAACCATGGCTCGCCGGACGTCTTCGAGCGCATGGCGCGGACGCTCCTGCGGCTGGTGGCGGCGGGCGCGCGCGTCATCCGCCTGGACGCCATTCCCCACGCGTGGAAGCGCGTGCCCGGCGGGCCACACCAGCCCGAGGCGAAGGTCCTGGTGCGCGCGCTGCGCGCCGTGGCCGACCTGGTGGACCCCTCGGTGCGCCTGCTCGCGGAGACGGACCACGGCGCCGGGGAGCGGTGCTACCTGGGCGGGGAGCTGGCGCAGCACGACAACCACCTCGCGGCGCCGCTGCTCGTCTTCGCGGCGGCCCTGGCGGGCGAGGGGCAGCCCCTGGTGGACTGGGTGAACGCGTCCGCGTCCGATGCGCGCCACCGCGACGGCTACGCCTTTCTCCAGACTCATGACGGCGTACACCTGCGGCCCATGGACCCGCCGCTCGACGCGCCCACCCTGCGGCGCGTGCTCACGCGGCTGGAGCGCGCGGGGGTCCAGGTGTCCCACGCGGAGGTGAGGGGCGAGTCACGGCCCTACGAGCTCAACAGCTCCCTGCACCGCATCTTCTCCACCGAGGCGGGGCTCGACGTCGAGCGCTACCTGGCCGCCCACGCGCTCCTCTTCGCGCTCCCCGCGACTCCTTGTCTCTACTTCCCCACGCTCTTCGGACTGCCGGACGCGGTGGAGTTCGAGCCCTCGAACCCGCGCGCCGCGAACCGGCACCGCTACGCCTACGAAGCGCTCCGCGAGCGGGTCCGGCGACCGGTGCATGCGCGCATCCTGAAGTCCCTTCTGAGACTCATCCACCTGCGCGAGCAGGCGCCCGCGCTGATGGAGGACGACGGCTGCGAGGCGCGGCTGCCCGCCCCGCGGGTGCTCCACCTGGCGCGGAGCCATGACCGTCAGCCCCTGCACGTCCTGGTGAACTTCGGCGTGGAGCCCGTGTCCGTCGCCACGCCCCTGCGGACCTGGAAGGACCTGCTCGGCGGGCGCCAGGGCAGCGGGCCCGTGTCGCTCGCGCCGGCCGAGGCGCTGTGGCTGGTCGAACCCGGGAGCGGAGAACACCCATGAGAAACCTCGCCAGTGTGTCCGGCCTCGTCGACGACTTCGCCACGCGTCCTGGGAGCGAGGCGTTCGTCTTCACGTTCTTCGACCCGTATGCCCTCGGGCTCGGGCTGGCCGAGGAGGCGCTCGCGTTCCTCCAGCGTGAGGGCTTCCACGTCGTGGACCGGCGCTTCGTCCAGTACACGCAGAGCACCATCGAGGCGGTCTACAGCCCCAACCGCCCCATCGCGGTCGACAAGACGTGGGCCGTCCCGAGCGAAATCTATCTGCTCGAGCCCTCCTGCGCGCTGCTCCTCCACACCCCGGGGCGCTCGGCCTGCGCGGCGTTCAAGGCGCTCAAGGGCTCCGCGGACCCGCGCAAGCGCTCGCCGCACCACCTGCGCAGCCGGCTACAAGCCCCGACGCGCGCGCTGAGCCTCATGCACTCCTCGGATGACACCCGCGCGACGCTGGAAGAGGCCGCCACGGCCTTCGACCCCCGCGAGCTGCGCCTGCTCCTGGCGTCACAGGGACAGCCCACCCGTCGCGCCACGTCGCCGGGGCAGCAGCTCCCGGAGGCGCTCGTGGGACGGGCGTGGCGGCCTTCGCCCATGGAGTTCCTGATGCACCTGCGCTTGCGGCTCGCCGAGGAGGTGGAGCTCATCGCCCCCTTCCCCGAGGCGCTCGTCGGACCGTGGCGCGAGGCCAGCAGCCAGCTCGCAGCGCTCCGCGCCGAGCACGACGCGTCCCGCGAGCTGTACCTGCGCGGGGTGGCCCACGAAGCCCCGCGGGTGGCGGAGGTGGTGCGCGCGGGGCTCGCGCATCCACGGCGGCCCGGGATGTTCGACTACCGCGTGGAGCCGGCGCTCATCGCCACGGTGCTGGAGCTGCTCCATCAGCCCGCACTGTACCGCGAGACGGACCTCACGCGGCTCATCGGTCCGCTGGGGGCGCTGGTCCGCAACGCCTACGAGCGCGTGCTCCTGCGCAGCGCGCTCCAGGAGTTCGAATGAGCCCGTCACTCCGCCAGCGGCACCCGGTCAAGCACCCGGCTCTTGAGGATGAGGTCGTCGTGCGTGCGCAGGATGGAGAGCTCGTTCACCTCGAGCTCCACGATGACGGTCTCCCGGAAGCTCCGCAGCACGCCGAAGAGCTCGTCCGCCTCATGCACGTCCAGCTCGGCGTTGAAGCGCAGGTGGTCCATCAACTGCAAACAGCCGATGTAGAAGCCGGGGTGGAGCGAGTGCCCCAGCCGCTTCTGGACCTCGGTGAGGTGGTCCACCGGCGCCGGGCCCTCCGTCAGCTCCGGGTAGACGGGGAAGTAGATGCGGCCGTTCTTCTTGCCCCAGAACCAGCCGCCCTTCACCTGGACACGGAAGCGAGGGAAGCCCTCCAGCCGCTGCTTCACGAAGGGGACGATGTCCTGCGCGGGCATCCGCTCATGCAGCCCGTTGCAGATGGTGAAGTGGTGTCTGTATTTGCGCCGCTCGACGAGGTCCCACGCAATCTTCCGCGCCGCGGCCGTCATGGCGACGGCGTTCATGAAGCGGTTGAATTGGGGGCTCTGGGCGAAGGCACCGAAGTCCACGAAGCCCACCAGCGAGACGCGCGGCGCGCGGTAGGTGCCCAGCCAGTCATAGCCGGCCTTGAGGTCGAACGGCACGACCTCCGGATGGTCGGGCCGCACCAGCGGCAACTGCATCAGCCGGTACTCGTAGGAGAGGACATGGTCCTCGGATGGGCGAGGCTGCAGCTCGTTGCCCGCGCGGCGATACGCGAGCCGCTCATCCGTGGCGAAGGTTCTCATGCATTCAATCCACCACACGTGGGCAGGGGCCACAATGCGATGCCTCGCTCGTGCCATGCGCCACGTCCGCCCGTGCGAGGCTGCCCGTGACTGCCCTGGACCGTGACACCGCGACGCTTCACCTCACCCCGCGGGTCGGAAGCGCGCCCGACTGCCGGAGCCGAAGCATCGGCCCCACCCACGCCTCCATGCGCGTCTGGGCCGAGCGTGTCCTGAGCACCCTGGCCCAGTCGTATGACGGCGCGCCGCTGACGCTCGTCTTCAAGGGAACGGTGCTCCCCCGGCCGCGCGCGCTCCACGCGCTGCTCCAGCAGGCCCCCGCCGTCGTCGCGACCTGGCGGGGAGCGTGCCGGTTCATCCTGGGGAGGACCCAGGCCGTGCGAGGCGCGCTGGAGGGCTGGGACCTGGACGAGGTGGCGGGCCGCCTCGCCCAGGCCGGAGACGTGGCGCGCCTCGAGCTCCGTGAGGACGAGGCCACGAGCGAGCCGCTCACCCCCGTGGGCCGGCTCGTCCTGGGGGACAAGGCGCGCACGCTCGACGTCCTCTCGGAGCTGCACGGACCATGGCGCATCTGCCAGCCGCTCGTGGTGCGCGGCGAGGAGTGGGCCCGGGACCGGGACGACGTGCTCCAGCGCGTGCGCGAGCGCTTCGGGAGCGAGCGCGTCGTGGTCCGCTCCTCCTGCTCCGCGGAGGATGCGTGGAGCGCGTCGAACGCCGGGCGCTTCCTGTCGGTGCTCGACGTGGACGCGGGCGACGCCGAGGCCCTCTGCGGCGCCATCTCGGACGTGTTCGGCTCGTATGGCCCGGGGGCGGCGGCGGAGAAGGTCTTCCTCCAGTCCTACGTCTACCCCGTGAGCGAGAGCGGCGTGCTGATGGCGCGGCACCCGGAGACGCTGGCCTCCTACTGGGTGGTGGCGTCGGACGTACACAGCGGGCGCACGGACCAGATTACGTCCGGGGCCCTGGAGAAGCCCTCCTCCGCGTATGTGGAGCACGGCGTCCCCAAGGGGCTGCTGCCGGACTCGCTCCGCCGCGTCGTCACCGTGGGCCGCGAGCTGGTGAAGCTCATCGGGGTGGAGGCGCTCGACATCGAGTTCGCGATGGCCGGCGGCCACTTCCACCTCTTCCAGGTGCGGCCCATCGCCAAGGGCGCGTCGCTTCCGGAGGGGAGCGAGGTCCACCGCGCGAGGTTGCTCGCGGAGGCCTGCACGGCGCACCAGGCGCTGCTGCGGCCGAGGAGCCCCGTCGTCGGCGAGGGGCCCGTCTACAGCACCATGACGGACTGGAACCCCGCGGAGATGATTGGCCGGCGCCCGCTGCCGCTCGCGCGGAGCCTCTACGGCGGGCTCATCACAGACAGGACCTGGGCGGAGCAGCGCGCCGGCTACGGGTACCGCGACCTGCGCGGCGTTCCCCTGCTCCGCGACTTCGCGGGGCATGCCTACGTGGACGTGCGGGCCTCCCTCAACTCCTTCATCCCCGCCGTCACCCCGTCGCACGTGGCGGAGGCCCTGGTCTCCCACCAGCTCGCCCGGCTGGCCGAGTCCCCCGAGCTGCACGACAAGGTGGAGTTCGAGATCGCCGACACCTGCGCGAGCCTGGGCCTGCGGGAGCGGCTGAGGCGCCACTATGGGGCCTCGGTGGATGCGCAGGAGCTGGACGCCCTGACCGCGGCGCTGCGAAACCTCACGCTCAACGGGCTCCGCGACCTGCCCGCCTGGCTGGCCCAGGTGGAGCGGCTGCGTGCCCATCCGTTCGCGCCCGGCTTCGAGGGTGGGCTCGGCCCCGTCCTCGCGCGCCTGCGGGAGCTGGGCACCCTGCCCTTCGCGCACCTGGCGCGGACGGCGTTCATGGTGACCGCGCTGCTCAAGAGCTTCGTGCGCGAAGGCGTGCTCGACGCGAGCGAACAGCGCGAGGTGCTCCAGCGCATCCGGACAGTGGCTGGGCAACTGCAAGCGGACGCGCTCCGCGTGCGGCGGGGCGCGCTGGGACTGGAGGCGCTCGTCGCGGAGTTCGGGCACCTTCGCCCGGGGACCTACGACATCCGGATGCCGCGCTATGGCGCGGACCCGGAGCGGTACTTCGGTCCGCTCATCTCGGGAGCGGAGGAGCCTCCCAGAGACGCAGCGCCGCTCTCCCGGGACCTCCTGGAGCGCCTCGACGCGGGCCTCCAGGGCGCGGGGCTGGCGCTGACGAGCGACGCGTTCCTCGGCCACCTGGGCGCGGCCATCGCGGGCCGCGAGTACGGCAAGCATGTGTTCACCAAGACGCTCAGCGGCGTGCTCGAGCACCTCGCCGCGTGGGGAGAGCCGCTGGGGCTCAGCCGCGATGACCTCGCGCACCTGTCGCTGGAGCAGGTGGAGGCGGCGCTCGGGCTCCCGCCAGCCGAGGCGAGGCGGTGGTGCCGTGACGCCGTGGACGAGGCGCGCGAACACGCCGCCGCCGTCAACCTCATCGAGCTGCCGGACATCCTGGTGCGCACGTCCCACCTGCTCTTCCACGTGAGCAGCGGCGAGCAGCCCCTGTTCGTCACCCAGGCCTGTGTGCGCGCGCCGGTCCTGGTCGCCAACGGCCTGCCGGACCCGGAGCACGTCCGCGGCGCCATCGTGCTGCTGGAGCGCGCCGACCCTGGCTATGACGGCCTGCTCGCGCTCGGCGTCGCCGGCATCGTCACGGCGTACGGTGGCGCGAACTCACACATGGCCGTGCGCTGCACCGAGCTGCAGCTCCCCGCCGCCATCGGCGTGGGCCGGGAGCAGTTCCGGCGGCTGTCGGGCGGGCGGGTGATGACGCTGGACTGCGGGGGGCGCAGGCTCATCCATGAGTGAGCGACGCGTGGTCCTGCTCACCCAGCGAAGCGACCGCGTCCCAGGGCGCCCGGAGGTGCGGGACGCGCTCGAGTCCTCCTGGGCCGCGTGTCTGTGGGAGGCGGGCTGGGTGCCGTTCCCCGCGGTGAACGTGGCCGCCGCGGCGACCGCCCAGTTCGAGGCCCTCCGTCCCGCGCTCGTCATCCTCACCGGAGGCAACGACGCACCAGGGACGGGTGAGGCGCAGGTCCCCGCGCGGGACGAGGCGGAGTCCGTGCTGTTGTCGCTCGCCGCCCGGGCGGGGACGCCGCTGCTCGGCGTGTGCCGGGGCGCGCAGATGCTCGCGCTCGCCGCGGGGATGCGGCTCGTGCGCGTCGAGGGACATGTGCGTGTACGCCACGCGCTGACCGGCCCGCTCGCCAGGGCGTGGCGGGGCCCGGCGGAGGTGGCGAGCTTCCACCACTGGGGCGTGGAGGAGCAGTCCGTTCCCGCCGGCTGGGACGTCCTCGCGCGCTCGGAGGAGGGCTCGGTGGAGGCCTTCGCGAGCAGGCAGCGGCGCGCGCTGGGAATCCTCTGGCACCCCGAGCGCGCGCCTCATCACCTGGCGGCGGTCCTCGACTTCATGGAGGCATACAACCTGTGAAAGCAATCGTTCTGGCCGCGGGGCTGGGAACCCGCATGGGGCCGCTGGCGGCGAGCCGGCCGAAGTGTCTGGTGGAGCTGGCCGGGGCGGCGCTGCTCGACCACCAGTTGGCCGTCTACAAGCACTTCGGCGTCGACGTCACGGTGATGGCGGGCGCGTACCCGGAGCAGATTCAAGCGGGGCGCGACGTGCGCGTGGTGGTGAACCCGGCCTACACCACGGGCAACATGGTCGCCACGCTGCGCTTCAGCCTGCCCGTGGTGTCGCGGAGCGAGCCCGTCCTCGTCGCCTACGGGGACATCGTCTTCTCGCGCGAGGTGCTGGGGACGATGCTCGCCGCGTCCCGGGACATCGACGTCGCCGTCGACACGCGGTGGCGCCGCCTCTGGGAGCTCCGGATGGAGGACCCCACGACGGACTGCGAGTCGCTGCGCTTGGAGGGTGAGCGCATCATCGACATCGGCGCGCGGGTGCGGTCGGTCGACGAAGTGCAAGGACAGTACATCGGCCTGCTGCGCTTCGCTCCAGGGGTGCTGCACGCGCTCTTCGAGCGCTTCGACCTGCGCGTGGCACAGGATGCCCGCTACTGGAACACGTCGATGACGGCCTTCCTCCAGGACCTCATCCGCGACGGCGTGGCGATTCACGCCGTGCCCATCGCGTCTGGCTGGCTCGAGGCGGACAACGCGGAGGACCTGCGCCGCTACACCGAGGCCCACGCCGCGGGCGCGCTGGCGGACCTCTGGTCTCCAACGGCGTGAGCCTCAGATAAGGCGCACCCGCGCGTCCCCCGCGTCCTGGAGCAGCGAGAAGCCGGCGCGATAACGCTCCTGGATGCCGGGGACGGAGGTCAGCGCGCGGACGGCCTCGTCCCAGTCCGGCCAGGTGAGGGCCTCCGCGCGGACGGCGTCGCTGAAGGGCGCGCCGTCCGTGAGGTGGAAGTGCACCTGCCCGACGTCCTGGCGAGGGCCCGCGTTGACGAGCACTGAGGACGGGGCCCGCTGCCGGGCGCTGGCGATGAGCGCGAAGAGGCCCGCGCGGAGCCCTGCATGGCGCGGATGCGCCAGGGCGAAGACATCCGGCACGCCATGCAGGGGGACGGCGATGTGGTGGAAGGTGCCGTAGACCGGATGCGGGTGGCGGTAGATGGCGGCATGCGCCGAGCGCGCCACGGAGGTGAGCGGCAGGAGCCGGTCCGCGTGCGCGAAGCCGAAGCGCACCAGGGCACCTGAAGCGGGAGTCCTCGCCATCTGGAACGCGACCTGTTTCAGGGTTGCCATGGACGCCCTTCACGCGTGTGTCAGCCGGAGGAATCATGTCCTCTCCGGCTGACAGGCGACGCTACTACAGCCCTGGCTCCGCGGCCGGGCCCCGCATCACGACACGGGAACGGGCGTCGGACTCACCTCCACCATGCCGAGGTTGCCATCCACGTACTCGGCCATCTGCTCCGGCGTCACCTCGATGGGGCCGTTGGGGCAGAGCGGGTCATTGACGATGTAGTTGCCCGACTCCGTCATGCCCGTCACGGTGACCCAGTGGCCACCGAAGTTCTCGCCCATCAGGTAGTTGTCGTCTGCCCGCGCGGTGGGCCCCCAGGCCTGGTGGTCGGGGTCGTTGCCGAAGGGATTGCCTCCGAGGATGACGGGATGCCCGCGAGAGAGCGCGGCGTCCACGGCCGCCATGTCGACGTCCGCCGAGCCTACGACGGTGGCCACGGCGCCCGCGTCCGTCACGCCCTCGGCCACCTGGTTCACGGTCATCGTCACGGACGTGTCCGAGTCCGGGTCGTCGAGGATGTTCTCCCGCACCGTGTCGATGGCCTCGCCCGCTCCGGCCGCGCCCGGAGGCGCCATCGCGCCCACGGCCGTCGCCGCGATGACCACCGAGGCCGGGCCGCAGTCATTGCCGCCGTAGTACTTGCTGCCATCGTTGAAGTCCCTGTAGCCCTCCGCACCCCACTGGGCGACGTGGAAGGCCGTCGCCTCCTCCAGCGTCGACACGGTGCTCGGGGACACGGGGGGCACCAGGTCCTCGCCGTTCAGGTCCTGCACGCGCACCTCGCCCCCCGGCAGGCGCGTGAGGGTGCCGTGCTCGAATTGCTGCACCATCGCGCCGTCCCTGCCCGGCTCCAGCGGGCTCATGGGCCGCCCGAGCTGCGGCGCGTAGGCCTGGGCCAGGGAGGCCATCGACGGGTCCGCCGCCGGGTGCTGGGGGCGCTGCATGGCGGCGAGCGTGGCCGGGCTCATGTTGCCGTCCGCGGGGCTGAGGCCTTCGGCGGTCTGGAAGTCCCGCAGGGCCGCCTGTGTCAGGCGCCCGAACGTGCCGTAATCGGCGCCGCCCATGTCCAGGTAACCCGCGCCCTCGAGGAACTGCTGCAGGCGCGTGACGGGGCCACCATCGGCGCGGTCGACCTGGTTGAAGTCGACGCCGCCAACGTCCGTGGCGTCGGTCAGCGAGGGCGGACCGCCCCGCGGCTGGGACGGCGGGGCGGCGCAGTGGGGCGCCACGCTCACCTGCATCGCCAAGCCCTGCAAGCGCCGCAGCGCATCGAGGCTCACTGCCTGCTCGAACGTGTCTCGCACGGGGTTGCGCGGAGGCGCGGGCGGCGCCCCCTGCGTCCCCAACTCCCGAGACGCGGGGCTGCTCCGCGGCGCCACCGGAGTCGACGACGGTGTGAAGAATGAACGGCTCTGGATGCGTGACATTCACTTCCCCCTCTGGGCCCCCACGGCCCTGATGAACCGAGTATCGCGCCCGGCCACGCTCCCGTTGAATTAAGCCGAGTTAAATCTGTGGGCGCGAAGGCGCGGTCCTGGGAGGGCTGTCGTCGCGGCCCGTGCTTCGCGCCGCTGACGCTCAGGCTTCTTCGTCGGGGAGGAGCGTTCGCAGAAGCTCGTCGTCAGGGCCGAGCGGGCGCCAGCCAGGACGAGGAGGAGTCGCGCGAAGCGCTGCCATGACTTGATCGGCACGCTCTTGGTGGGACTCGGGTACGTGTCCGTACCAGCAGCCGAGCGCTTGGGCGACCTCGAAGCGGCCATCATCATCCATCACGGTCGGCCAACCGTCGGGGAAGCTCTCGGACAGCTCGCGCACGAGCATGTCGCGAACAAAGCGTGTGACATGCCTTTGTCGTTCCGCTTCGTCGAGGAGCCCGCTCAACACCTGTACTCCCGCGATGTCGTCCCGCCCAAGCTCGTCGGCCAGGAGATACAGCGGGATAGCAGGCCGCGCATTGGCGAAGGCCGTCAGCGAGTTGTAGCCGCGCTCGCGAACTCGCTCATAGAGGCGGGCCTTCCAGTTCCCCTGCCAGGAACGATCCTCGCTCATCGACTTCTCCCAGGAACGAAGTTCATCGGGAGCTTATGGGTTCTCATGTTCCTTGCGACGATCTTCAGGATCTCATTCCGAGTCAACACTCGGCCTGTCTCACTCTCAGCCTTGCTCAGTACGCGCATGATCATCCGATTCCACTCGCCCGGCCATATGCGCCCCAGCTTCCAGTTTCCCCCACCGTGAATCGCCTCATGGTGAGCCCGCTCCAGCCGCACGCAGAACTGGTCGATGTCCGTGTCGCCCTTGAAGCCGCGCGCCTCGAACCTCTCGCGGTGCTCTTTCGGCAGCACGTGATGCTTCGGTGCGTCGGACATGCCCGCGCCCGCTCTGCCCGTCACCTGCATGCCGCGCACTTCGGGGCTGGCGCCCAGCGCGTCACGCACGCCCTTGGGCAAGTCCCGGTGCGCCTGGGCCATCAGCACCTGTCCGCCGTGAATGCGGATGGCCGCGCTCACAGCCGGAACGGAGAGGACGCCCGCCTGCACCAGCCTTCGCATCATCTCCACCCACTCCGCGGAGACGACGATTCGCGAGCCCACCATGACGCCACCCGGACTCATCACCAGCCCCACGCCGAGCGTCGCGGGTCCAGCCGGAGGCAACCGGGGGAGTGACAGCTTCAGCGTGGAAACCATGGTGAACATCTCCACCACCTGCGCCGCCACCATGAGCTTGGCGCCGTTCTCCATGGCCGCGCGGGCGCCTCCATGAATCGCGTCGAACTCGTGGGTCAGCTTCCCCATCAACTCGGGCATCGCGGTCGCCGCCACTTCGACGCGCTCCGAGTCCCCCGAGGCGAGGTCGGCCAGCGTCGGAGCCATCAGGCCTAGAACTCGATGCAGGTCCGCGAACAGCTTCTCAACGCTATAGGCGGGGCACTGTCGAAGCACGGCGTCAGCGAGTTGGAGGAAGTCCACCCACGTGGCCAGCAACAGCGCGCCAAACATCGCGGCCTGGAGTCGCGGCCCCGACATGCGGAGGAGGCCCCGCTCCATGTCGGAGTCCCCCACCTGTGACGCCACTCCCACCAACCCGGTGGAGCTCCCGAGCGTTCCTCGGAGCCAGGCCCATTGCCTGGAGCCATGGTCGAGGTAGCGCGTGAATGCCCCATGGAGTCCCCGGCCACCGAGCGCGGGCGGACGCGACGCGAGCCGAGCGCGCGCGGCTTCAATGCCCTCCATGGAGCGCTTCACCTCGTCAATGGCGTCGAGGACGGCCTGACGCGCCGGGGAGGCCCCCTGCCTTCTCCCCCCGACAACTCCAGAGACAGGGCCAAACCCAACCATCGTTGCTTCGTTTCGTAGCGCCGACCGTCGCCACAGTCGCTGTTGCGTTTCAGGGCCTGCGAGAATGACACGCTCACGCGGGTCCGTGAGGGATTGCGCCGGGACAGCGAATCACACCAGCAGGTAAAGAATGGCAACGAGTCGGGGCAATGCACGCCCTCCCGGCTCGAATCTACCAGACAGCCTCACTCGCGCTTCTTGGGTTTCCAACCATTGCGAGCGGAGGCACCGCGCCAGGGCACGTTGGTGCGGCACGGAAGAGGACTCCTGAAAGGGCCTCTGACGCCCGTGGGCCCCCAAGTACAAGCCCACGCCCCGCGAGCCTGTGGCACACTGCGCGCCATTCGACTCCTCTTCTCCATCGTCTTCTGGGCGTTCCTGATGCTCTCCAGCGCCGTGCTCTTCGTGGGCGCCGTGCTCGTGTGGGCCGTCACGCTGCCGTTCGACCGCGACGGCCGCGTCCTGCACCTGTATTCGTGCTTCTGGGCGCAGCTCTACTTCTACGTCAACCCGCTCTGGCGCCTGGAGATCGACGGCCGCGAACACCTGCCCTGGCGGGGCCCGGCCGTGCTCGTGGCCAACCATGAGTCGCTCGGCGACATCCTGGTCCTCTTCGGCCTCTACCGCCCCTTCAAGTGGGTCTCCAAGGCGTCGAACTTCAAGCTGCCGCTCATCGGCTGGAACATGCGGCTCAACCGCTATGTCCCCCTGGTGCGCGGTGACAAGGCGAGCATCATGAAGATGATGGCGGCCTGCGAATACTGGCTGTCTCGCGGCGTGCCCATCCTCATGTTCCCCGAAGGCACGCGCTCCTTCGACGGCGTCGTGAAGCCGTTCAAGGACGGCGCCTTCGCGCTGGCCTTGAAGCAGCGCTGCCCCATCATCCCCGTGGTCCTCACCGGCACCGCCCGCACCCTGCCCAAGCATGGCCTGGTGCTGGAGACCTCCTCCCGCTGCCACGTCCAGGTCATGCCCCCCGTCGACCCCAGCGGCTTCACCGACGTGGCGTCCCTGCGTGAGCACGTCCGGAATCTCATGGTCTCTGAGAAGGCGCGCATCGAGGCCCTGACACCCGGCGCCGCCACCCCGTAGCGCCCGCCTGAGCCCCCGGGCGAAGATATGCTCCGGCTTCGACGCGGGGCTCACGCTCCGGGGGACGCAATGCGCAGACAACCGGTGGTGATGGTCGCACTCGGGGGGCTCGTGCTGCTGCTGGCCGTGGCGCTCGTCCACCGGGGGGAGGACACCGGCGAGCGGCCAGCCGCCTCCACCGCGCGGCGAACCCCATCACGGCGCGACCTCGGCGTCCCGACGCCCCCACCGCGTGGCGACCACTCGCTCCGCGGACGCGTGCTCGATTCGCGGCGCCGCCCCGCCGCGGGCATCCAGGTCTCCGCCACGCGCGACATGCCCGGCGAGTCCCTGTCCGCGCGCCCATGCGACACGCGCTCACCGGAGCTGCCCCTGTCCTCCGGAGGCTGCATCGGCGAGCCCGAGGAGCTGGTGCGCGCGCTCGTCGAGGCCGGCCACGGCGCCGCGCCCGTGGTGGCCCAGGCCCGCACCGCGGCGGACGGAACGTTCCTGCTCGAAGACCTCCCCGAGGGCCTGGTGGCGCTCTGGGCCATCGGCGAGCGCCACGCCACGCTGGCCCTGGAGGTCCGCACCGACGCCCAGGACGTGCAGCTCGTGCTCGAAGCAGGCCGCTTTCTCCCTGGCCGCGTCGTCGCCGAGTCCGGCACACCGCTGCCCGGTGCGCGCCTGACGCTCTTCCACCAGGACCACACCCGCTTCTTCGATGCCCTGGCCGACGCGGACGGCCGCTTCGCCTTCGGCCCACTCCCGCCGGGCGAATACACCGTCGTCGCCACCCGCGAGGGCCTGCTCACGGAGTCGCTCCAAGAGGTGGACGCGGAGAAGCTCGACCCCGTCGTCCTTCATCCACCGCGACGCCTGTCCGGCCGCGTGCTCGCCCAGGACAAGCCGGTGTCCGGTGCGGAGGTCCTCGTGGAGGACACGCCGCATGTCACCGTGACGGACGACCAGGGCCGCTTCTCCTTCGAGCCACTCGCGCCGGGCGACTACGAGGTGCGCGCGGCGCATCAAGGCGAGCACGGCTTCGCCACGGTGTCGCTGACCGAGGAAGGCGGGGACGCCGAGGCCACCGTGCGGCTGGGTACGCTCGTCTACGTGGAGGGCTCGGTGCGTGACGAGTCCGGACGCCCCATCGCTCGCGCCAGGGTGGGCGCCGGCGCGGCCAGGGGACGGGCGCCTCCCGCGGACGACGTCACCACGGCGGAGGATGGCCGGTTCCGGCTGGGCCCCCTGCGAATGGAGCCCTACATCTTCAACGTCATGGCCCCCGGCCACCAGGGCCAGCTCCGTGACGTGGTCGCCAGCCCCGGTGAGCGCGTGGACTTCACCCTCGCGCGCGCCCACCTCCTCCAAGGCACCGTCACCGACGCCCAGGGCAACCCCTTGTCCGACGTGGACATCGACGTGGACGACGCGCTTCACGTCGAGACCGGGACCTTCCGCGAAGAAGTCGACCCCACCACCTCGGACGAACACGGCCGCTTCGAGCTCACGTTCCCCGACCCTGGGGACTACACGCTCGTCCTCACCCGCCCTGGGCACGTCGAGGAGCGGGTGGGGGTGGACGTGCCGGGCCCCGCGCTCAGCGTGACGCTGCGCGCGGCGGGCCGGGTGGAGGGAGTCGTCACGAACACCCAGGGCGTGCCCATCCCCGGCATGACGCTCAGCCTGGTGGACACCCGCGAGGCGGTGGCTTCCCAGGAAACCGAAACGGACGCGGAGGGGCGCTTCCTCATCACCGAGGTGGGGCCGGGCACGTACACGCTGATTTCCGGGCCGGACCTCGGCGTCAGCGGGCCCAAGGCGCTGCGCACCGTCACCGTGCAAGGGACGGAGCGCGTGGAGGCCTCGCTGCGGCTGGAGACGGGCGCCCCGGTGTCCGGCATCGTCGTGGACGAACACGGACGCCCGGTGGCGGACGCGCGGGTGGACGGGAACAACTTCCCAAGGTCCCGTGACGGCGTCTTCGAAGGCACCTCCAGCGACGCGGAGGGCCGCTTCATCCTGCACCACCTGACGGAGGGCGCGTGCGCGCTGAGCGCGTCGAAGGACGGATATGTCTTCGAAGCCCCAGGCCCCACGGTGGCCGGGCGCTCCCCATTCGTGGTCTTCGCGAGGTCCGGGGCGGACGACGTGCGGCTGATGCTGCGAAGCCAGGGCCGCATCCGCGGCCGCGTGGTGCGCGGGGATGGCTCCCCCATTACCCGCTTCACCATTGACCAGCAGTCCTTCCGGGACCCCCAGGGCGCCTTCGAGCTCGCCGCCGAGTTCGAGGGCACGCAGCGGCTGACCTTCGAGGCCCCCGGGCTGACACGCGCGCTGCGCGAGGTGCGGGTCTCCGCGGGCCAGGACATGGACCTGGGCGAGGTGCGGCTGGAGGCCGGACGCAACGTGCGCGGCCGGGTGGTGGACGCGGAGACGTCGCGCCCCATCGCGGACGCCGTCGTCGAGGCCCACCTGCCCGATGAAGGGGGCTGGACGAAGGAGGTCGCGCCCATCGCCGCGGAGGCCACCGACACGGACGGGACGTTCGCCTTCGCCCCGCTGGAGGCGCGCCCGCTGGACCTGCTGGTCCAGACTTACCGGGGCCACCCCCTGAGGCGCCAGCGTATTGGCACCGGTGACGAAACACTGGAGCTGCGAATCTACCCCGGAGCCCAGGTGGACGGCACCCTGAAGGACCGCGACGGAAGGCCCGCGGAAGCCATTGTCCAGCTCGTGGCCAACGACGGGGAGTACTCCGCCTCGGTGGACGAGGCGCTGGGGACGTTCCAGGCCCGGAACGTCCCGGCGGGCACCTACACGCTGTCAGCCACCATGGGACAAAACGCGGAAGGCCGCGGCGTGACCTTCCTCCCGCGGCGCGTGACCATTCCCCCCATGGGGAAGGTGACGTTCGCCTTCACGGAGGCCACCGGCGGCGGCACGCTGCGGCTCGGCATCCGGATGCCTCCGGCCAGGCCGGGCGAAGGGCGCTACCAGGCGCTGCTGGCGGGCACGGTGCCACTGGCCGTGTCCGCTCGGGAGCTGCGCACGCGGGCCCGCTTCGGCGACATCCGCCCGGCCACGAAGAGCCAGGAGGGCGTGTGGGTGTACGAGCAGCTCCCAGGTGGGACGTACACGTTCATCGTCCTGCTCGAAGAGGGCAAGCCCGCCCGCTTCACCGTCCACCGGGAGGAGCTCTTCCTCGAAGAGGGCGAGACGCTGGAGCGCGAAATCCAGGTGATGCCGCACCCCCTGCCCTGAGCGGGGGGTGGGATTATCGGGGCGCCCGGCCCAGGCTTAGAGTGAAATGAATGAGCGACAAGCGCCCCCTCGCGGACACGACCGAGCTGGAGCTGGACTGGCGGGGCCGCGAGCCTCGCAAGCCCGAGGCGCCCGCCAGCGCGGCCCTGGAGCCGCTCTCCGAGGTCGAGGTGCCCTCCGGCGCGGGCAAGGGGCTCCCGGGCGACCCGCGCCACATGGGCACCGAGCTGCGCATGGCGCTCCAAGGAATGATGGAGACCCCCGCGCTGCGCATGCGGCAGTTTCGCGAGGGCCTGGAAATCATCTTCGGGGCCCAGACGCGCAACCGCTACGAGGTCTGCGACGACATGGGCCGCGTCGCGCTGTACGTGGAGGAGGAGGCCCGTGGCTTGGGCGCGATGCTCCGGCGGACCTTCTGGCCCTTCTACAAGGCCCGCCTGGAGTGCATGACGCTGGGCGGCATCGTGGCGCTCGTGGTGGAGCGCCCGTGGAGCCTCATCCTCACGAAGGCGGACATCCTCGCCTGGGATGGCCGGTTGATGGCGCGCATCCAGCAGCGCCTCACCCTCCTGGGGCGCAGGCTGGACATCGTCACCCCGGGCGGCGCCGTCATCGCCACCGTGAAGGGGCCCCTGTTCAGGCCCTGGACCTTCCGCGTCCTCCAGAATGACGTGGAGGTGGCCGTCGTCCGTAAACGCTGGAGCGGCTTCCTGCAGGAGAGCTTCAGCGCCGCGGACAACTTCACCCTCGACTTCCAGCCCCAGTGCACCGACTTCCGGCTGCGGCAGCTGGTGCTGGCCGTCGCCCTGCTCGTGGACCTGACGTACTTCGAGAACAACAGCTCCCGCTCCGCCCTGGGCCCCGGGCTGGACCTGTTCGACGCGTTGATGTTCTGGAAGAAGTAGCGTGGTAAATCCCCCTCCATGTCCACGTCCACGAGCGATGCGCTGAGCGCGGCAGACCTGGAGCGGCTGGTCCGCGCCGAGTCCCCTGACCTGGCCGATGCCGTCCTCGCCCTGCTCGCGCAGCCCGAGCAGCCGCCGGAGAAGCCGCTGCCGAAGGACGCCTTCACCTTCGAGGCGCTCCTGCGGACGCTCACCCAGGCCCGGGCGCACTACGAGTCGGACGGGCGGCGTCAGGCCTCCTCCGAGGCGTGGCAGCGCTACCTCGCGCAGCAGGACGTGCCCCGCCCTCCCCGCCTGGCCCTGGCCGACCTGCTGGTGGCGCTCTACCAGCGCGGCACCCAGGCCTCGCGCGCGGCGCTGATGAACATCGCCCGCCGCGCGGACCTGCGCTTCGGCCTGTGGGGCGGCCTCAAGCGCATCTACAAGCTGGCGGAGGCCAACCACGACGCGGAGCTGTTCGGCGTGCTCGCCTGGCGCTTCGACGTGGAGCGCCACCGCCCCAGCGCCAGCCGCGAGGTCTCCGGCGGCACCCTCACCTACCTGCGCCGCCGCGCGTGGCGCTACCTGCGCCACCTGGGCGCCGCCGTGCCGGAGCTCTACCCGCAGTTCGCGGTGGAGGTGCTGCGCCACTACGCGCCGGACACCTCCTGGTACGGCGTCTGGGTGGCCCACCACCTCTGGGCGCACGGCAGCGGCAAGTACTCGCAGGACTCCTTCGCCATGCCGCCGCCGACGGACATGGTGAAGCACCGCGCCTTCCCGGACGCGTGGAAGCGCTCGCCGGACGCGCTGATGCGCCTCTTGGACGTGTGTGAGTCGGACCCCGCCGCCAGCTTCGCCATCCAGGGCCTGCGCAAGGACTTCCCGGAGGCGCTGCGCAAGGTGACGCCCGCGTGGCTGGACCGGCTCGCCCGCCGGCCGCTGGGCAGCGCGCACGACTTCCTGGTGGAGACGCTGCAGGGCTCGCCCGAGTTCCACCAGGGCCGGCTGCGCGAGCTGGGCCTGCATGAGGCGGTGCTGGCGCTGCTCCTGTCCCCCAGCGCCAAGGCCCGCGCCTACGCCATCGAGTACGCCCGCGCCCACGCGCAGGACCTGCCGGCGGAGCGCCTGGAGGAGCTGGTGGCCCAGGGCGCCCCGGACGTGAAGTCCTTCGCCGCGGCCACGCTGGAGAAGCGCAACCCCCGCGAGCTGGGCGTGGCGCTGCTGGGGCGGCTGTTGCAGCACAAGGCCACGTCGGGCTTCGCGGCGGGCGCGCTGGCGCAGTCGTTCGACCGGGCGGAGCTGCCCGCGGACTTCCTGCGCGACATGTACCTGGGCACCGGTGAGCAGCTCAACTGGGTGAAGGGCTTCATCAGCTCCAAGTACGGCGCCACCGAGCTGCCCTCGGACTTCTGGAAGGCGCTGCTGGACGACCCGCGGCTGCAGAAGAAGCCCCACCCCGTGGAGAACCTGGCGATGCGGGCGCTGTCGGCCTACGCGGCCGCGGCCATTGGCCCGGAGTGGCTGCTGGAGAAGGCCGCGCATCCCCGCATCGGCAACATGGCGACCCAGGCGCTCATGCGCGCCGACAGCCTGCCCGGGCTGGACGTGGAGCAGGTGAAGGCGCGCGTCTTCAGCGCGAAGTACCGGGGCGTGGCGCTGGGCCTGCTGGGCAACCGCAAGCTGTTCACCGCGCGCCAGCTCACCGTGCCCTGGCTGCTGGCGCTGGCCCGCCGCGCCGACCCGGAGCTGCACGGCTTCGCGCACCGCTACCTGCTGGAGAACGTGGCCCCCGCGGACTTCAGTGACGCGGGCGACGCGGCCGCGGGCCTGGAGCGCCTCTTCGAGCTGGCCCTGGGCGCGAAGCAGCCGGTGCCCGTGCGCGCCTTCGCGCAGACGTACCTGCGCTGCCACCACCCCGTCATCGGGCCGGAGCAGCCGGAGTCCAAGTCCTACAACCTCAAGCCCCGCGCGCCGCGCAAGGCGTACACGCCGGAGCTGCTGTGGCCCGCGCTCACCGATTCGCGTGACGACGTGCGCCGCTTCGCCCTGGCCATTGCCCGCGCGGAGCTGCGCGCCTGGGGCTGGCACACGCGCGTGTACGAGCTGGCGGACGCCGAGGCGAAGGAGGTCCGCAACCTGGCATATGACGCCCTGCTGCGCGCGGGCGAGGAGGGCGCGGACGCCCGGCACACGCTCCAGCCGGAGGAGCTGGACCCGGTGAAGGTGTTCTCCCTCACGGAGAGCACCAAACGCAGCACACGCGAGGTCGCGGTGGAGCTCATCCGCCGGCACTACGCGCGGCTGGGCGGCGCAGAGCGGCTCGCGTGGCTGATGCAGAGCGCGGACCGCGAGGTGGGCCTGTTCGCGGTGCGCCTCCTCTGGGAGAAGCACCGGCCCACGCACCTGCCGGAGGGGTGGAAGCCCGCGGGCGCCCAGGAGGCCCCGGCCGCCAGTGGCACGGAGCGCTTCGCCAACGTGGACGCGCTGCGCACCTTCCTGCGGAAGATGCTCTTCGGCCTGCCGCCGGGCCGCGCCAAGGAGGCCCGCGAGGGCGAGGTGCAGAAGCGCCTGTCCGCCAGCGTGGCCAAGCGCCGCGTCATCGAGCTGGTGCGGGATTTGGGCCTGGACGACGCGGCCTTCGCCCGCGTGGTGGCGCCGGTGCTGGAGGAGTTCACCGGCTCGCTGGCCAAGGGGGAGTGGCAGAGCTGCCTCGCCTCGCTGGTGCGGCTGCGAGCCGCGCACCCGGATGCGCAGCTCGGCGGCGTCTGAGCAGATTGAACGCCCATGCTGCTCGATGAACTGCTGAATGGCTTTCCGCGGGAGCGCTTCCTCCAGGAGCACTACCAGCGGCGCCCCTTCACCGGCGCCTCCGCCGCGGAGCGCCTCCAGCGCCTGGGGACGTGGGAGACCCTCGACTTCCTCGTCGAGGAGACGGCCTGCGACGTGCTGCTCGCGCGCCAGGGCGTGCCCTACCCGGGAGCGCGGCCCACGACGGCGAAGGCGGCGCGGGAGCTGTTCGCGCAGGGCTACACGCTGGCGCTGCGACAGCCGGACCAGCACCACCCGGAGCTGGCCCAGCTGGCGCGCGCCTTCAGCGCGGAGCTGCACGGCCGCATCAACCTGCACATTTACTGCACGCCCGCGGGGCACCACGGCTTCGGCTGGCACTGCGACCCGGAGGAGGTGTTCATCCTCCAGACGGCGGGCCGCAAGGACTACCTGCTGAGGGAGAACACGCTCCACCCCGTGCCCCTGCCGGAGTCCGTGCCCAGCGGCTCCCTGGCGGCGCAGGAGCAGACGCCCGTGGAGACGCACGCGCTGGGCGCCGGGGACTTCATCTACATCCCGGGCGGGTACTGGCACATGGCGCAGGCCTCCGAGGAGGCGCTGTCCATCTCCATCGGCCTGATGCCGCCCACGCTCCTGGACCTGCTCGACGGGGTGAGGGCCGCGCTGGCCAGCAGCCCGGTGTGGCGGCGGCGCCTGCCCGCGCTGGGGCGTGCCTCCACGCTGGATGACCCGAGCAAGCTGGCGCTGCTGCGGGCGCTGCTGTCGGAGCTGAGTGGTGAGCTCCAGCGCCAGCTCGCCGACCCCGGCTACCCCCTGCGCTTCCTCGCGCAGACGGCCCGTTTCTATCTGCGCTCCACCGGAATCCGGGGCAACGGGCGCTGACGGGGCGCGGTCGCCGCGAACACCCGCACTGCGTGCTCTTCTATTGAGGGCGCTGGTGCTAAGAAGGGTAGCCACTGAGGAGCGTGATGCCCGTACTCGCCATCGGCAACATCGAGAAGGTCCGTGCACTCGCGGCCAACGCGCGCCTGCTGCTCGTGGGCGGCGCGCGCGCATCCGCCGCCAGCCGCGTCACCGCGTTCGAGCCGGGCACCAACAAGGTGCTGTGGAGCACGGAGCTGCCCTCCGCGGTGAACGCGCTCGCGCTGTCCGGTGGACAGTGGGCCGCGGCCGGCGCGGATGGCACGCTGCGCATCGGCGCGGTGTCCGACGGACAGGTGCAGTTCCAGCTCAACGACGTGCACCCCGGCGGCGTCACGGCGCTGGCCTCCAGCGCGGATGGCACGCTGCTCTTCAGCGCGGGCGCGGACGGCGCCGTGCGCGCCTGGGACTGGGAGTCCACGCGCAAGCTGCACGAGTGGGCGGCGTCCACCCAGCCCCTGCGCGCGGTGGCCGTGGACCCCTCCGGCACCTACGCGGCGGGCGCGGGCGACGACGGCGTGGTGCATGTCTTCACCGTGGCCACGGGCGCGCGGCGCGACATGGCCGGCCATGAAGGCGCCGTGCGCGCGCTCGCCTTCACGCCGCGCGATGGCCGGCTGGTGTCCGCCGGTGACGACGGCAAGCTGCGCATCTGGTACCTCGTCGGCGCGGTGGAGTTCGAGGTCCGCGGCGAGAAGGACACCGGCCACGCCGGCCCGGTGCTCGCCCTGCTCTTCCCGCCCACGCCCACCGTCAAGCCGGGTGAGGAAGACCCCGGCGACCGCGTGTGGTCCTCGGGCAGCGACGGACAGGTCAAGGTCTGGCGCCTGGACGTGCGCCGCAAGCCGCGCTCGCTCGACGCGGGGGGCAAGCCCGTGCAGGCGCTCGCCTTCGCCCCGCCCGCCAATCCGCGGCTGGCGAAGACGTCCCTGGGCTCCGTCTTCACGGGCGGAGATGACCGCCGCACGCACCGCTTTGGTCTCGCTCCGGATGGCTCGCCCGCGGGCGACCACGACACGTCCCAGCACGGCGTCGACCTGCTGACGGAGTCGCTCAAGGCCGGCCGGCCCCGCCGCGAAGCCGCGGTGCGCGAGGCCGCCGCGCTGGAGGAGCCGGAGGCGCTGGACTTCCTCTTCCAGGTGCTGGCCACGGAGAAGGACGTGGAGGTCCGGCGGCTCGCCGTGCGCGAGCTGGCGGACAAGGGCCGCACCGCCGCGCGCCCCAAGCTGCGCGAGCGGCTGGACGACTCGCACCCGATGGTGCGCAAGGCCGCGCTGGAGGCGCTCGTCGCGCTGGAGCCGGAGGCGCCCCTGTCCGCGCCGCGCGCGGCGCTGGGCTCGCAGCACCCAGAGGTGCGCGTGCTGGGCCTGGAGCTGCTGGCGAAGCTGGGCGGCACGTCCCCGCTGGTGCCGGGCCTCATCGCCGGACAGCTCGCGGACAGCCAGGGCGCGGTCGGCCTGGCCGCGCTGGACGCCCTCACCCAGGTGGTGCCGGGCGACGGCGCCGAGCCGCTGCGCACCGCCTTCGAGCGCGGCCCGGCGCCGCTCAAAATCGATGTGCTCGTCCGCGCCGCGGCGAAGGGGCTGCTCGGGCACGCGCAACTCCAAGCGCTGGTGGGCCGCGCGCTGGATGACGCGGACCTCGGCGTTCGCCGCGCGGCCTTCACCGTACGCGTCATGGAGCGCCGGGCGCTGTCCCACGCGCTGGAGTCGCGTGACGAGGGCTTCGCCCGGGGCACCAAGGAGGTGTCCCGCTGGCTGGCTCAGCACGCGCGCCGGGCGCAGGGCGTCGCGGGCACTCCGCCCATCACCGACGCGGAGCTCCAGGCCGCGCGCGACGCGATGCCCGCGCAGGGCACCACGGGCGCGGCCATCACCGAGAGCGACCTGGAGCCGCTGCTGGCCGCCATGGCCTGCCGCACGCCGGACACGGCCGTGCACGGCGCTCGCGGCCTGGCGCAGCTCGGTGACGCGCGGGCGCTGGGCGCGCTGCTCCAGCTCTCCCGCGAGCCGGACGCCACCATTCGCCGGATCGCCGCCTCCTCCCTCCAGGCCCTCCAGGACGCGCGCGCTCGCGAGCGGCTGGTGTGGATGCTGGATGACGAGGACGCGGACGTGCGCGCCGCCGCGCTGGACGCGGTGGTGGCGCTGGACGCGGAGGCGCCGCTGGCCTCGGCGGAGGCCGCCCTGCGCGCGGGCCACGAGGACGTGCGCGTGCGCGGCCTGGACCGGCTGGTGAAGCTGGGCGCTTCGACGCCGGGCGCGGAGCCGCTGCTGGGTGACGCGCTGGAGGACGAGTCCGGCAAGGTGCGCGGCGAGGCCTTCCGCACGCTGTGGGCCTGGAACGAGCAAGCGCCAGAGAAGGCGCTGGACCGCGCGCTGGCGGGCCGCTTCCCCGACCTGCGCCACCGCGCGGTGGAGGTGCTGGCGCAGCGCGCCGCCGAGGGCTGGGCGCTGGAGCGGCTGAAGAAGGCCGTGGAGGACCGCGACACCAGCGTGGCCACCGCCGCGTATGACGCGTGGGTGAAGCACGTGGGCAAGGAGCACGCGGAGGCCCACCTCGCGGCGCTCGCCACCACGCACGCGCCGCTGCGGGAGCACGCCGCGAAGGGCGCCGTCCACGCCCCCATCGAGCCGTTGCGCTCGCCGCTGCTCAAGCGCGTCCAGGACGAAGAGGTCCCCGTCGCCGTGGCCGCGATGGAGGCGCTGGACAAGCTGGTGCCCACCGAGAACGGGCCCCTGCTGGCCGGCCTCTCCGCGGCGCCGCTGCCGGTGCGCGTGCGCGCGGTGGAGCTGCTGGCTCCGCGTGGCGCCGAAGACATCATCGAACCGATGCGCGCGTTCATCACCGACAAGGACCTGGAGCGGCTCTACCCTCCGGCCTTCCTGGTGCCGCTGCGCATCCGCGCCGCGCGGGCCCTGGCGTCACTGGGCTCGCGGCGCCTGCTGACCTTCTTCGCCACCGTGCTGCTGCCGCACGAGCTGGGCGACCTCCAGGAGCAGGGAGGCCGCGGGCTCGCCACCGCCGCTCGCCGGGGCGACGAGGGCTTCCTGCTGGACGCGCTGGGCCACGCCAACGTGGCGGTGCGCTCCTGGGCCGCGGACGGCCTGTCCCGCCTGGGTGACGCGCGCGCCCTGCCGGTGCTCACCGGCAACCTGCGCCACGACCACCTCCCCATCCGGCTGGGCGCCATCCTCTCCTTCGCGGCCCTGGGCCCCGAGGGCGACGGCGGCCTGCTGCATGGCCTGGAGGACCGCGCCCGCGAGGTGCAGGAGATGGTGTTCGCCATCGTCCTCGCCCGTGACTTGCGCGCCAGCCGCCGGGGCGAGCCGCCCGACCTGCTCACCAGCGCCCTCTCCAGCGGCAGGCCGGAGGTCCGCTACGCGGCCGCCCGCGCGCTGGAGCTGCGCACGGAGCCGGACGCGGCGCGTGGCCAGTTGGTGGAGGCCCTGCTGCCGCCTCGGCCGGAGAAGGTGGCCGACATGAAGGACTGGCCGGCCGAAGAGGAGCGCGTGAAGTACGTCGTCGGGCTCGCGGAGGCCCTGTCCAGCCTCCAGCCCGAGCAGCGCTACGCGGCGGCCCAGGTGCTGCTGCTGCGCGACAAGCCGCTGGAGTACTTCCGCCACGCCAGGAAGGTGGCGCGGCCGAGCACGCTGGAGGCGCCCTGGAAGCCGGAGACGGCCCCCGCCAGCGCGCCCGCGCAGGCCACGCCCGCGAAGAACTGGCTGCGGCGCATCTTCTCCGCCGTGAAGACGGATGCCACCGCCGCCTCGCCCGAGGCCTCCGCCCAGGCCGAGCGGCAGCACCTGCGCCGGCTGGCCTTCGGCGCCTACGTCGGCCTGCTGCGGCAGGTGTCCACGGGCGACGACGAGAGCCACCGCGTGCGCCGCGACGCCGTGGACCGCGTGGTGAAGCTCACGCTGGAGGGCTTCGCCGGCACGCCCGCCGCCGTGGCCGCCCTGCTGCGCGCCCTGGAAGACCCTCACCAGCTGGTGCGCAAGGCCGCGCTGGCCGGGCTGAAGGAGCTCTTCCCCGCCGGGAGCGATGAGCCGCTGGCGCTGGCCCTGGCCTCGCTGGCGCCGGACGTGGCGCGCGCGGCGCTGGATGAGCTGGCCACGCGGGGTGACGCCGCGAAGCCGCGCATCACCGCCGCGCTGAACTCGCCGCTGACGGACGTGCGCCGCTACGCCTTCGAGCTGCTGGAGAAGCTCAGCCCGCCCGGCAGCCTGGAGCCGCTGCTGGCCGCGCTGGGCAGCGAGCACGCCGACCTGCGCGTGGGCGTCATCGAGCGGCTGGCGGGCGCCAACGACTCGCGCGTCACCGAGGCGCTGGGACGCGCCATGGCCAGCGAGCACGAGGACCTGCGCCTGCGCGCCTCGGAGCTGCTGGCGTGGCGCGGGGATGACCGCGCGGTGGAGGTGCTCGCCACCTTCCTGCGCGCGGAGAACGCCAACGCCGCGAAGCGCGCCACGAAGGCCCTGTCCCGGCTGGCCACGCCCGCCGCGGTGGCCGCGCTGGCCGCCCGGCTCACGTCGACCCAGGACGCCGGTGAGCGGCAGCGCCTGGTGACGGCCCTGGGCGACACCCGCCGCGCCGAGGCGCTGGACGTGCTGTCCCGCCAGTGCCTGGCGGACGAGGATGGCTCGGTCCGCGGCGCGTGCGTCACCGCCGCCATGAGCGTGGCCGGCACGTACGTGAAGAAGCGCGATGCGGCCCGGGCCGTGTCCTTCCTGCGCCACGCGGTGAAGAACCAGGACATGTCCGTGCGGCTGGCCGCGCTGCGCGAGCTGGAGCACGGCGCCGAGGCCGGCCAGTCGGAGCTGCTGGCCAGCCTCTTCTCGGACCGCTTCGCGGCCGTGGCCGCGGAGGCGGTGGAGCGCTACGCCAGGCGCGTCACCGAGCACGGCGCCCCGGTGGAGCCGCTGGAGGCGGTGCTGCGCGGCGGCTCGCGCGAGCTGATGCTGCCGGCCGCCGAGGGCGTGGCCTTCAAGGGCGGCGTCAGCGCGCTGCGGCCCCTGATGCTGTACGCCCGCGCGGGTGAAGACGGCCAGCGCGAGCGGGCCCTGCTGGCCCTGGGCACGCTGGGTGACGCGCGCGCCCTGGCCGAGCTGGAGACGGTGGCCGCGGGCGGCACGGCGGAAGCGCCCGTGGAGCCGAGCATGGTGTCGGCCGCCATCGAGGGCCTGGGCCGGCTCGCCGCGAAGCTGCCGGACGGCGAGGAGCGCCGCCGCGTCGAGGAGAAGGTGGAGGCCGCCGCGGTGGAGGGCGCCACGCTGGAGCTGCAGCAGGCCGGCGTGAAGGGCCTGCGCGCCATCGGCGGGGAGCGCGCCCGCGTGAAAATCGAGGCGCTGCTCGGCGACACGGGCACGGCGCTGCCGGTGCAACTGACCGCGGCCCAGGAGCTGGGGAAGCTCAAGGACACCGCGGCGGAGGCGGCCCTGGCCGCCGCGCTGGACGCGCCCCAGCAGGACCTGCGCAAGGAGGCGCGCAAGGCGCTCGACGTGCTGTTCCCCACCGAGCGCACGCGGGTGGAGTTCCACGCGGTGGCCAGTCGCTACCCGGACATCTCCGCGCCCGCGGCGGCCTACCTCGCCAACGAAGGCGACCCGGCGCTGCTGGTGCCCCGGCTGGCCACGCTGGACAACGTGACGCTGCGGCTGCGCCTGCGGCGCGGGCTCGCGCGCCGGGGCGCCCTGCCCCTGCCGGAGGTGGTGGCGCTGCTGGGCCACGACAAGCCGGAGGCCCGCGAGGAGGCCGCGCTGCTGGTGGGCACCTGGACGGGTGAGGCCCGCGAGCCCGGCGCGGTGGACCTGGCCGCGCTGTCCCGCGCGCTGGTGACGGCCGAGCGCCGCACGGCCACGGACTGGGCCTCCGCCGCGCCTTCCAAGCGCGCCGCGCTGGTGGCCGCCTGGGAGCGCCTGCTGTGGGCGGGCTCCCGGCTGGGCACCGCGGGCCTGGCCGACTCCGCGCGCACCCTCCTCCAGGGTGGAGAGGCGGCGGCCCCGGGCACCGTGCGCCAGGAGGCCGCGCGCGCCCTGGGCCGGCTGGGCACGCCGGGGGGCACGCTGACGCTCACCGGACAGGCTCCGGCGGCCGTGCTGACGAACGAGAAGGAGCGCGCCGCCGCGGCGGACACGCTGCGCAAGTCCCTGGTGGACCCGGACGCGCGGGTGCGGGCGGCGGCGGCGGATGCGCTGGCGAAGCTCGCCCCCGAGCGCGCCACCGCGTGGGCGCTGGAAGTGAAGCCCTTCGACGCGGTGGCCTTCGGTCCCATGGGTGCCCGGACGACGCGGGAGCTGCTGGCCACCTCCGAGGGCCGCCGGCTGTCGGTGCCGCCGCTGCTGGGCGCCCACGCGCTGGAGCCCCTGAAGTCCCTGGCCACCGACGCGAAGCCGGAGACGCGGCAGGACGCGTGGGCCGCGCTGGGCCGCCTGGGCGGAGACGACGCGGCGAAGCTGCTGCACGAGGCCGCCTTCGACAAGTCGCAAACCGTGGAGCTGCGCAAGGCCGCGTGGCGCGCCCACAAACGAGCACGCCGGGCCGCTGAGCGCGCCCGGAACCGGAAGGAAGGGAACCCGTCGTGACGACCGCCACCCGACACCCCGTCGAGCTGCGCTACGCCACCGCGAGCGACGTCGAGTCCGGCACGGACGGCTCCCGCGTCCGCCTGGCCCTGGAGGGCTCGCGCGGCACCGTGGGCGTGAGCGGCCGCGTCACCGACGCCGCCCTCTTCCGCGACGCGCTGGCCGCCACCTTCGGCATCCTCGCCAGCGACCTGCGCTACCGGGGCAAGGACCGCACCGCGTACCTCGCCTACCTGATGAAGCAGGGCAAGCGGGCCAGCGCGCTCATCTGGGAGGCGCAGAAGGCGTTCCTGGACAACGCGCTGGACGGCGAGAAGCAGCAGGACGCGGTGCTGGACCCCGTCCTCACGGTGGATCCGGACAGCGTGTCCCTGGAGGTCTTCTCCCGCGACGAGAGCGCCTACGCCCGGCTGTCCTTCGACAACCGCCTCTTCGAGGGCCGCGAGGCCGCGCACGGCTCCACCTTCCTGGACGTGCCGCCGGAGCTGCCCGCGCGCGTGGACCGGCTGCGCACCTACGTGCCCGTCTCCCTGGAGGCCCACGTCGCGCTGGCCACGCCGGCCTCCCAGCCGGCCCGCGCCCCGCGCAACGTGGAGGTGCCCCACGCCTGGCTGCGCGGCTTCCTCCAGGTGCAGTCCGCCGCCACGCTGCCCGCGAGCACCTGCGAGCTGGCGCCCATCGACCTGTACAACCTCCTCTTCGCCCTGCGCGCGCGCAAGGCGAAGAAGGCCCCGCGCGCGCTGCGCTTCGAGCTGGTGCCCGGCGCCCCGCCCCGGCTGGTGCTGGAGCCGTGGGAGCTGGTGCTGGAGTGCCACGGCGGCACGTACAACGGCACCGCGCCCGCGGTGGTGCGCACCTTCGGCCGTCAGCGGCTGGCCGCGCTCGCGCGCCTGCTTCCCCACGCGAAGTCCGTGCGCGTGCAGTTGATGGGCCCCGGCCTGCCGGTGTTCTGGGTCATCGACATGGGCGCGGCCACGCTGACGCTGGGCCTCACGGGCTGGACGGAGAGCGGGTGGTCCTCCGCCGCGGCCTTCGACGTGCTGATGCCCCGCGCGGTACCGGACGGACTGGCGGAGCGGCTCCGCGACCGGCTGCGGACCGAAGGCCCCCTGCCCTTCGACACGCTCGCCGCCAGCGCCGGCGCGCCCAAGGAGTCCGTGCGCGCGGCGCTCCAGCTGGAGTGCCTGCGCGGGCGCATCCTCTTCGACGTGGCGCGCGGCCAGTACCGTCCGCGCGAGCTGATGCCCACGCCGGTGGACGCCGCCGTCATCCGCTACGGCAGCGAGCTGGAAGCGCGGGCGCACCGACTGCTGGGCGGCGACGGCGCGCCAGGCGCGGGCGAGGTGAAGCTGACCAAGGTGCACGACGTGGTGGGCGAAGGCCTCCGCATCCACGGCGAGGTGGTGGACCGCGAGGCCCTGCGCAGCTTCTTCCCCAGCTTCACGCTGGACTTGGAAGGCCGCGTGAAGGACGCCAGCTGCGGGTGCCCGCACCACCGGCGCTCCGGGCTGCGGGAAGGCCCCTGCGAGCACCTGCTGGCGCTGCGGCTGGCCTACGCGCGCCGCCGGGCGGAGGAAGAGGCGCTGCGGCAGACGCCCGAGGGCCGCAAGCTCATCCGCGCGGAGACGCGCGCCTACGTGCGCCGGGACGCGGAGAGCGGCCTGGAGACGGTGTACCGGGTCTCCCTGGATGGCCAGGTGGTGGCGGTGGAGTGGGGCCCGCGCACGGGCACGTCGCGTCACCAGCGGCTCTGGTTCGACTCGGATGCCGAAGCGCGCGGGGCATATTTCGCGCGGCTGGAGAGATTGGCGGCTGAAGGCTACATCGACGCGGCCTCGGCCTTGGTGTAAACCCATCAACCACGGCCCGGCCGCTGCGAGCGGCCGGCAGGACAGGTGCGACGAAGAGACGACGACGTGCGCTTCACGCGCGAGCAGCCGAGAGAGGTCCGGAGTGCATCAGCCTGAGCGCCTCGAGCGCGGGAGCGGCGTTGCGCCGCTCCGGTTGGAATGCAGGACACTCTCCGCAAGGTAGCCTGTTCTTGGCTCTCTCCCTCCTAGGCACTACGGCCAGGGTGGGTAGCGGAGCCAACGACGCGACCGCCGTTTACCCACCCCGGCCGTAGTGCCTAGGAGGGGAGAGCCGGTGAGGCTACCGTGCCCCAGGTAAGATGGTGGTGCTTTCCCGGCCTCCCTCGACTGCTCGCGCCATGTCCCGTCTTCCATCGCCGCCCCCGCCCAAGGTGCAGACATGACCGCCAGGCTGGACCCGTTCGTCCCCGCAGCTTCGCCGCAGGCCGTGCCCACGCCCGAACCCACCGCGCCGGCGCCAGACGCGGCCGTGAAGCGTGAAGCGCGCCGGCTCGCTCACGAAGCGCTCCTCGTCCGCGCGAAGGCCATTGACGAAGCGGGCGGCGCCGACGAATGGGTGCAGGCGCAGCTCGTCTCCAAGGGCCTCGCGGTGGAGGACCTGGACTTCTCCAGCGCCTCCGAGAAGGACAAGAAGGCCTGGAAGGAGAAGAAGAAGGCCGAGGCCACCGAGCGCCGCGCGCTGAAGCGTCAGGCGCACGAGGCGTGGAAGGCCACGCACGTGGGCCACCTGGGCGCGGGCGTGCACTGGGTGGAGGACCGCCCAGCCGACGCCTTCGACGTGCCCCACCGCGAGGAGCGGGCCCGGGCCAACGGCCTGACGGAGCTGGACTCGGCGGAGGCGCTGGCCAAGGCGCTGGGGCTGAGCGTGTCCAAGCTGCGCTGGTTCGCGTTCCACCGCGAGGTGGACACGGCCACGCACTACGTGAGCTGGACGATTCCGAAGCGGGACGGCAGCAAGCGCACGATTACGTCTCCCAAGCCGGAGCTGAAGCAAGCGCAGCGCTGGGTGCTGTCCAACGTCGTGGAGCGGCTGCCGGTGCACGGCGCGGCGCACGGCTTCGTGGCGGGGCGCTCCATCCTCACCAACGCGCTGGCCCACCAGGGCGCGGACGTGGTGGTGAAGGTGGACCTCAAGGACTTCTTCCCCTCCGTCACCTGGCGCCGGGTGAAGGGCCTGCTGCGCAAGGGCGGCCTGCCGGAGGGCACGTCCACGCTGCTGTCGCTGCTCTCCACGGAAGCGCCGCGCGAAGCCGTTCAGTTCCGGGGCAAGCTGCTGCACGTGGCCAAGGGCCCGCGCGCGCTGCCCCAGGGCGCGCCCACGTCGCCGGGCATCACCAACGCGCTGTGCCTCAAGCTGGACAAGCGGCTGTCCGCGCTCGCGAAGCGGCTGGGCTTCACGTACACGCGCTACGCGGACGACCTGACCTTCTCGTGGACGAAGGCGAAGCAGCCCAAGGCGCGGCGGACGCAGCGTCCCCCGGTGGCCATGCTGCTGTCGCGCGTGCAGGAGGTGGTGGAGGCGGAGGGCTTCCGCGTGCACCCGGACAAGACGCGCGTGGCGCGCAAGGGCACGCGGCAGCGGGTGACGGGGCTGGTGGTGAACGCGGCGGGCAAGGACGCGCCGGCGGCCCGAGTCCCCCGCGACGTAGTGCGCCAGCTGCGCGCCGCCATCCACAACCGGAAGAAGGGCAAGCCGGCCCGCGAGGGCGAGTCGCTGGAGCAGCTCAAGGGCATGGCCGCCTTCATCCACATGACGGACCCCGCCAAGGGCCGCGCCTTCCTGGCGCAGCTCACGGAGCTGGAGTCCACGGCGAGCGCCGCCCCTCCGGCGGAGTGACGCTCAGGGCGCGAGCAACGCCGCGTCGAGGAAGTCCTTCAGCCGCCGGGGGTACGCCTCCGGCTCGGTGGCGCTGAAGTTCCCGTGCCCGGCGCCCGGGATGCGCCACGTCTGGGCGTACTCGCGCACCTGGGCGAAGAGCGCGTCGGCCAGCGGCTGTCCGGACTCCTCCGTCCCCATGACGATGAGCAGCGGCCGGGGGCGGATGCGCTCCACCGCGTCGATGGTGCGCACCTCTTCCAGGGCGATGCCGCGCCGCCAGAAGGGCACCAGCGCGCCGGCCTGCGACACGAAGCCGAAGCGACGGAAGTCATACGCGGCGGCCAGCCACAGCGTGTTGAACGGGGACAGCAGCACCACGGCGCGCACCGCCGGGTCCTCCGCCGCGACTTCGGCCACGGCCGCGGAGCCAATCGAGAAGCCGAGCGCCCCCACCCTTTCCGGGTCCACGTCCGGCTGGGCGCGCACGAAGGCCAGCGCGGCCCGCACGTCCCGGCGCTCCAGGTCTCCCCAGGTGGAGAACTCGCCCTCGCTCGCACCGTGGGCGCGCAGGTCGAAGAGCAGCACGCCATACCCCGCGGCCCGCAGGCTTCGCGCTTCGGGCAGCAGGTCCGCGCGCGTCTGGGACAGGCCATGCGCCAGCACCACGGCGGCGCGGTTCCGGGACGGTACGTACCAGCCCCGCAGCGTCAGCCCGTCCGACGTCTGAAGCGAGACGTCCTTTGCCTCGGCGAAGTCCGCGGGGCGCTCGGCCTTGAGGCGCGGGTAGTGGAAGTAGGCCTCCGAATGACGCAGCGCCCTACCGAACACCGCCAGCGCGGCCAGCAACCCCAGCGCGAGCGCTCCACCCAGCAGCCACCGCCACTTCATCTTCGTTGGACCTCGGTGAAGGGAGCTGGGGTGTTTGAACCCCAGGCGTGCAGAAGGGACTCACGTTGCTCCGCCACGTACCGGGCAGCTTACACTCCATGTAGACAACTCACAGTGCCATCAAAGACGGCACTGTCGCGCCAGGAAAGCCGTGGGCACATCCAGGACGATGTTTGACGTGGTGGTGGTGGGCGGGGGCGCCTGCGGCGGCTGGACGGCCAAGCAGCTCACGGAAGCGGGCTTGCGTGTCCTGGTGCTCGAAGCGGGCCGAGGCATGGTCGCGGACCGGATGCTGTGGATGTTTCACCGCCTGCGCCAGTCCTTCGGCTACCTGGCGGAGACGGACGACCCGCGCAAGGTGCGCCAGTCGGTGCAGAGCACCACCTTCGCGTGGCCCTTCCACCCGCACGCCTTCGTCGACGACGTGGACAACCCCTACACCACGCCGGAGGACCAGCCCTTCACGTGGATTCGCGCGCGGCAGGTGGGCGGGCGCACGTCGGTGAAGGCGCACGGGCGCCAGTTCTACCGGCTGTCTGACTTCAACTTCAAAGCAGGCACGCAGGATGGGCAGGGACCGGACTGGCCGCTGACGCTTTCGGAGCTGGCGCCGCACTACGAGACGGTGGAGCGGTGGATGGGCCTCCAAGGCAATGCGGATGGCCTGGACATGCTGCCGGACTCCGTCTTCGCGGGGGCCCTCACCATGACGCCCGCGGAGCAGCGCCTGAAGGAACAGGTGGAGGGCCGGTGGCCCGAGCGCCACGTCATCGTCCGCCGCACGGCGGGAGCGCCCGTGACGATTCCCGCCGCGCTGAAGACGGGCCGGCTCACGCTGCGCACGAACGCCGTGGTGGACCAGGTGCTGTACGACGCGGCGACGGGGCGCGCTTCGGGCGTGCACTATTTCGACGCGAAGTCGGGCAAGTCCCACGAGGCCCACGCGCGGGTGGTGGTGCTGGCGGCGGGGGCGATTGAGTCCACGCGCCTGCTGCTCAACTCGCGCGGCAGCGCGTTCCCGGACGGCCTGGCGAATTCGTCGGGGCAGCTGGGCCGCAACCTGATGGACCACACGTACCTGCTGGGCATCGAGGCGAAGATGAACCTGCCGCCCGAAGCCCAGCGGCAGGAGCAGAGCTGGGCGTACATCCCCCAGTTCCGCAACGTCGCCACGAAGGAGCAGGACTTCGCGCGCGGCTACGGCGTGCAGGTCTTCACCTTCGGAGACAACTGCCACTTCGTGCCCTTCGGGGAGATGGTGCCGCGCGCGGAGAACCGCGTGACGCTCAGCCCGACGGTGAAGGACCGGTGGGGCATCCCCGCCGCGCACATCGAGTGCCGGCACTCCGCCAACGAGCTGAAGATGGCCGAGGACGCGGTGGCGGCCTGCAAGGAGATGATGGAGGCGGCCGGCTTCACCGTGGAGAAGGCCAACGCCACGTTGTCCACGCCGGGCATGGCCATCCACGAGGTGGGCACGGCGCGCATGGGCACGGACCCGAAGACGTCGGTGCTCAACCCCCACAACCAGAGCTGGGATGTGCCCAACCTCTTCATCAACGACGGCGCCTGCTTCCCGTCCCAGGGCCCGCAGAACCCCACGCTGACGATGATGGCCCTCGCCGTGCGCGCCAGCGCTCACCTCGTGGCGGAGCTCAAGGCCGGGCGGCTGTAGCTCACGGCACCTGCTTCAACGCCGCGCGGATGGCGGGCGCGAGCTTCGTGTCCGCCTCCACGAACAGGCTCAGCAGGAAGGCGCGGAGGTCATGGCGCCGCGCCAGCCACGCGCCGTCCTTGTAGGCCTTGCTGGCGGCCCCGAGCCGGGGGAGCAGCGCGGCGAACCAGGCCCGCCACTCCTCCTCCGAGTAGATTCCGCGCCGCGCGAGGAACAGGACCGGGCGCGCCAGCCGCTCGGGCTCGCCGAAGACATAGGCATGCGCCTGCTCCGGCACGGCCTGCGTGGCGACCGCGGCGAGGATGCGGTCGGCCTGCGCGCGGTCCAACGCCGGGTTGAGGCTCAACTGCATCAACCAGTCGCTCCCGTGCGCCACGCCATGGCGCCAGCCCGTCGCCTCGTCGAAGCCGCGATAGTCGCGGACCGACTCCACATAGCGAGCGGCCGACTCGACCATGGCCGTGCGCTCCTCCGCCGTCATCCACGGCTTCACGCGGTCCACGCGCGCCACCTCCGAGAGGACGAGCGCCGCGAACGGCTTGCGGAAGCCCGCCGCGTCCGCGCCCGCGAGCATCCCTTGCAGCGCGTCCCGCAGCCCACGCAGCGCCGCGGCGTCGAGCTTCCCGTCGCGCAGCCACCGCGTCAGCGCTTCGTAGGCGACGCCATCTCGCAGCGCGGGGTCCGGCGAGCCCAGACAACCGAGCAGCCCCTTCACCAGCGCCTCGCGCGCGGCGGCGTCCGGGACGTCGAACTTCGTCGCCTTCAAGGCGGCCAGTGACTCCCGGGTGCTTCCTTTCGGGGGACAGGTGGCGGAGGCCGAGGCCGAGGCCGAGATGAACAGCGGCACGACAGCGAGCGCGCGAAGCCACGTCATGAGGAGAATCCCAGGGAGCCAAACCTCCCGCCCCGTGTTCGGAGATGAGCTCGGACGACCCTAGCCCATCCCCGCGCGCCGGATGGCCCCAGGTGGTTCGAGCGGCCAGGCGACCGCTCAGGGACGAGCCCTCCGCCGCGCCAGCGAGCCCCCCGCGAGCAGCCCCACCGCGGCCAGCAACGCCAGGGGACTCAGCCAGTCTCCCCACGCCAGGGCGAGCGTGGACAGCGACGCCGTGGCGGGCACGCGCATGGTGAGGCCAGCGCGCTGGTCGTCGTCCACCTCGGCCACCACCGCGCCCGTCGCGTCGATGAGCGCGGACACGCCCGAGTTCGTCACCCGGACCTGCGGACGCCGCGTCTCGATGCTGCGAAAGGCCGCGTGCATCAGGTGCAGCCGGGGCGCGGGCGTGCCGGTGAACCAGGAGTCATTGGACAGCGTGAGCAGCAGCTCCGCGCCCTGCCGCACGCCCTGCGCGACATACTCGGGGAAAATCGTCTCGTAGCAGATGAGCGGCGCCACCCAGAGCTGGCGCCCGTCGCGCAACGTGAAGCGCACGGCCCTGGGCCCGGGCCCGCGCTTCCAGCGCCCGGTCCACGGCAGCCACTCGCGAAGCGTGGGGGTATCGATGAGGTCCGGCACCCACTCCGTCAGCGGGAAGAGCATCGTCTTGCGGTACGCGGCGCGTTCAGGCGCGCGCCCCGGTGAAGACGGGCCCAGGAACATGGCGGCGTTGAACTCGCGCTCGCCCTCCAAGTCGTAGGTCCCGAAGACGAGCGGCACGCCGCGCTCGGAGACGTAGCCGGCAATCTCCGCGTCCAGCGCCGCGCCCGTCTCGCTGCGCGGCGTGCCAAAGGGCGTGGGGTACACCGTCTCCGGCCACACCAGCAGGTCCACCGGTCCGTCGCGCAGCAGCGCGTCCGACATCGCGTAGTGCGTGTCGAGCACCCTCCGCACGACTTCATAGGCGCCCAGCTCCGCCTTCAGCTTCTCGTACCGGGTGATGTTCGCCTGCACCGCGCCCACCACCAGTCCACCGTCCGCCCGTGTCGCCGCGCGCGCCTGTGCATGCCGCAAGGCCCCGTACCCCGTCAGCCCGAGCACCAGCCCCGCCAGCCCCGCCGCGGGCCTCCAGGCGCTCCGCGCGCCCTGGCCCCTCCAGGCACGAAGCGCCGCGAGCACGCACTCGTTGCCCAGCAGCAACACCAGCGTGAGGCCCGGCGCGCCCGCCACGTCCGCGCCCTGGCGCTGCCACTCGGACGCATAGAGCCCGTGCCCCAACGTGTCCGCGAAGAGCTTGGGCGTGATTCCCTCCATGCCCACGTACGCGAGCGTCCCCACCAGGGGCGGCAGCCAGCCCTGCCCCTCCCGCGCCAGACGCCGCGCCGCGTACCGGGCCAGCGCGGCGGCGGCGAACTGGAGCTGGAGCAGCGGCGCCACCAGCAGGAACAGCGCCCAGCCGACCGCCGTGGGCGCTCGCGAGTACGCCTGGAGCGCGCCCGGGAACCAGTGAAAGACGGCGGCGGTGAACGTCACGCTGAGCAGCACGCCCAGGCCCAGCGCCTCGCGCGCGGAGCGGGCCCTGTCCAGCGCCGCGAGCCAGGGCACCATCGCCACCCAGCCGAGCGCCAGCCAGTGCGCCTCCAGCCGCCCGAACAGCGCGAACAGGACCGTGGTCCCCACGACGCCGAGCAGCGCCGCGCCCAGGTGCCGCCCGCTCCCCTGGACGTCGTTCACCGCGGAGAGGCCCCGTGCTCCGCGCCCTCGGGCAGCTCCAGCCGCTGGATGGGCATTCCGGGCGGGGCCAGCTCTTCGGGCACCAGCCCGTCGGGAGGCACGGGAACCGGCTGCCCGTTCGCATCCGTGGGTGGGGTGTCGGGATGGAACATCAGCACGGCCGCCACGAGCTCACCCGAGTCCGTGTACTGGAAATGGCGCACGTACCCGGGCGGCAGCTCGAAGTCGTCGGGGACGACGAGGCCCTTCTTGATGGGCTTCGTCCCGGGCCGGTAGAGCTGGAGGCCCGTCGGTTCGGAGTCCATGTCGGGCTCCTGGACGTCGGCGTCGGTGGCCAGCTCGGCCACGGGCTCCGCGACAGGCTGTGGTGCTGGGGCCGCGACGGCAGGCGTCCGCGGCCGAGGCGCGCGGGCGCGCACTTCAGGCGGGGGAGGCGGAGCGGGCCGCGGCACCTCCGCGAGCGGCGGCGGCGCTTCCACCTGGAGGCCTGACGAACCCCACCAGACGCTCCAGCCAATGCACGCGAGCGTGAAGACAAACGCGCCGCCCACGAGCCACGCGCCCGGGCCCTTCCCCGTGCGAGCAGGCGCGATGTGCGTGACGCCGTCACTGTCGACGCGCCGCTTCGGTGTAGGGGATTGCGGCCTCATGTTCGCGCGAAGACCTCCGGGCTGCGTATGCTACGGAGCCACTCCCCCCGAGGCAAACACAGCGCCTTTCCGCTCACCCTCATGAGCTCTTCGTCCAATCTCGTCACCGACGCCCCCGGCGCGCCACCGCCCGCGACCACGCCCGAGCCCGCTCGCTTCGTCGTGCACGCCTGGACCCCCGGGCTGCGAGGGCTCGCGGTGGTGACGCAGCTCGCCGCGCTGGGCGCCCTGCTCCACTTCAGCGCGCAGCTCTGGATGGCGCTTTCCGATGGGAGCCAGCAGCCGCAGCCCGTGCCCATCATCATCGGACTGGTGCTGCGAGTCGCGCTACCGCTCGCGTTCGTCTCCGCGCTGCGCCGCGGCCACCGGGCCACCGTGGACGTGGACACCCACCAATGGACCCTGACGCTGCGCGGCGGCGCCCGGATGGAGCTCCCCTTCGAGGCCGTGGCCGCGGTGCGCCCCTGGCGGCTGCCGCTCCCGGGACCTGGCCTGGCGCTGCGGATGCGGTCCGGCCGCGCCTTCAGCCACGCGCTGGAGGTGGAGGACGCGGTGCCCCTGCTGCGCGCGCTGGACCGGCATGGGGCACTGGGCGCCGCGCAAACCCACACGCTGGTTCGCTACGCCCAGGCGCGCCAGGCCCTGTGGCGCCGGCGCTGGTACCACCTGATGGGGAAGTTCGTGCTCTTCCCGCTGGTGCCCACGGCCATCCTCTTCCGCGCGAACCAGGTCATCTCGTTTGGAGGCGCGCTGGGTGAGTACAGGATGTACGGGTTGGACGCGTACCTGCGCTCGTTCGGCCGGTACTACGTGCCCATCTCGTTGGGCCTGCTGCTCTTCGCCTGCGGCTGGCGCGTCGTCGCGGAGAGCGCGGCGCTCCTGGCCGCGTGGCGGCTGCCGGCCTGGACGCGCGGGGCGCGGCGCGCGGCGGAGTGGCTCTGCCGCCTCGCCTACTACGCCGGCCCCCTCGCGTTGATTGGCGCGCTCTTCCTGACGTGACGTGCGCGCCACGCCCTGGAAACGACAAGGCCTCCGGTTCCCGAAGGCAACCGGAGGCCCAGGCACCGCGCCCACGTTTCAGGCGCGGTCGCCGCGACTACGGCTGGGCGGGGTTGAACTTCGCGCTCTCGAAGCCCATGCGGTCGTGACCCGTCTTGTTCCAGGTCGAGGTGTCCGTGGGCAGCGCGCCGGTGCCGCCAGAGCTGGAGATGGTGCCCCCGGTGTAGGTCGGGTGGACGTCGTCCGACTGGAGGTAGTCGTAGCTGGTGCTCGAGTTGACGAAGTGCGTGTTGGAGTCGCGCAGCGTGGAGCGCAGCGTGACGGAGATGCGCTGGACGTACGCCGCCTCGGACTCGCCCTGGACGTAGCGGATGGCCGCGGAGTCCACCTTGCCATCGCCGTTGGAGTCATAGTCCGCGGCCATGTACTCCGCGAACGAGTCCGCGCACTTGAAGCCGTAGCGCGCCGCCAGGCTGCACGCGCGCCAGTTGCTCCGCGCCAGCAGCGGCAGGAACTTCTCCCGCTTGTTCACGACCTGGCCCGTGGCGGAGTCCCGGCACTGGGTGTTCACGTTGTCCGCGTTGAAGCCCGGGTAGTAGATGTTGGAGATGATCTTCGTCGCGCTGGCGGGCGCGTACTGGTTGATGGTCTGCATCGCACGCTCCATGTACGTGGTGCAGGTCGCCAGGGCGGACTCCAGGCCGGAGTAGTTACAGGTGCCCGACTGCCCCGAGAAGGCGCTGCGCGCCTGGAGGTAGTCGTTGCCACACATCTCGAACATGACGACGCGGGTGTTGGCCGCCTGCATGTACGAGCGCTCGGAGACAATCTTGTTGTTGTAGATGTCGTCCGCCTTCGCGCCGGACTTGGTGCGGCGGATGACCTCCACGTCGGCGTTCCACTTGCGCGCCAGGTCCTCGCCCTGCACCACCGGCGCCGCGCGGCGGGCCACGTTCCAGAAGAAGACGCTGCCGTTGTAGCCGGCGTAGATGGAGTCGCCGTAAGCCACGACGCGGTACTTCGTCGACGTCGACGGCTGGTCGATGGTCCACGACGTGTTCTGGTTGATGGTGCTCGCCATCGCGCTACCACCGACCGTGACTGCCGCGCACATGGCAACGATGGACATCCCGTTATGACGGAAAGACATGCCCCGCTCCTTTGGATTCCCGCTGGGGGTTTTTGGGGGAGCGCGCACGCTACATGGCGTCGATTCGCAAATCACCTCGAAACAGGAATAACGCACCAAGTCAGAATTGCTGGTGTTGATATGACCTCACCCCCGGGTGAAGGGGTGTCGTCAGAATGACGCGGAGCAAGCCTTTGACGCGGTGTTTCATCATGTTTCACCCAGGCCCGGAGTGTTTCACGTGAATCTTTCTCGTGGCACTAGAGCGCTGCTGCAATGGCTGCTCCTGGGGAGCCTCGTGGGCGTCGTCTGCGGCGTGGCGTCCGCGGTGTTCCTCTACCTGTTGGATGAAGCGACGCACTTCCGGGAAGGGCACCCGTGGCTGGTGTACGCGCTGCCCGTCGCGGGTTTGGTGCTGGGGTCGGTGTACGCGAAGTGGGGCGGGCCCATTCGCGGGGGGAACAACCTGGTGCTGGACACGGTGCACGCGAGCGACGCGCAGGTGCCGGTGCGCATGGCGCCCATGGTGCTGGTGGGGACGGTGCTGACGCACCTGTTCGGCGGCAGCGCGGGCCGCGAGGGCACGGCGGTGCAGATGGGCGGCAGTCTGGCGGACCTGGTGGCGCGGCGCTTCCGGGTGGGGCCGGACACGCGCCGCGAGCTGCTGGCCGCGGGCATCGCGGGAGGCTTCGGTTCGGTGTTTGGCACGCCGATGGCGGGGGCGGTGTTCGGGCTGGAGGTCGTCGTGGTGGGGCGCATGGGCTACGAGGCGCTGCTGCCCGCGCTGGTGGCGTCGGTTGTGGGGGACTTGGTGACGCGGGGGCTGGGCATCCACCACACGCCGTATCCGGCGCCGGGGGCGCTGCCTTTGACAGTGGT